>CAYHRZ010000429.1:0-5063 GCA_964359125.1 uncultured Klebsiella sp.
GTGGCGACGAGGCCTTCGCCAAGGCGCTCGCCCGCCTCGGCGAGGTGTACGTCAACGACGCGTTCGGCGCGATGCACCGGGCCGAGACCAGCATCTCGGCGGTGGTGTCGCACTTCGAGATCGCCGCCGTGGGCTTCCTCGTGGGGAAGGAACTGGCCGCACTCGGCAAGTGCGTCACGGGCGGGGCGCGCCCGTACGTGGGCATCCTCGGCGGGGCGAAGGTGAGCGACAAGATCCAGGTGATCGAGGCACTGCTCGGGCGGGTGGATCACCTGCTGGTGGGTGGCGCGATGGCGTACACGTTCCTGAAGGCCCAGGGCGTCGAGGTGGGCCGGTCCCGCGTCGAAGCCGACAAGTTGGCCCTGGCGCTACGACTGATCGAGCGCTGCGCGGAGCGTGGGGTGCAGTTGCACCTGCCCGTGGACCACGTCGTCAACACGGACCTCGATAGCGAGGAACCGCCCACGGTCGTCGCCGCGATCCCGGCGGACCACCTGGGCCTGGACGTTGGGCCCGCCACCGTTGCGAACTTCGCCGCCATCATCGCGGGGGCCAAGACCGTGTTTTGGAACGGCCCCATGGGCGTGTTCGAGCGCGACGCCTACGCCGGTGGCACGCGCGGGGTCGCCGAGTCGGTGGCCGCCTGCGGCGCCTACACCGTGGTGGGCGGCGGCGACTCGGCGGCGGCGGCGGCCAAGTTCGGCCTCGCGGATCGCTTCTCGCACGTGTCGACGGGCGGGGGGGCGTCGCTCGAACTCATCGAGGGCAAGGACCTGCCCGGCGTGAAGGCCATCCGCTCGCGCACCAAGTAGCCGCAGGAGTCGCCATGCGTCGAAAATTCATCGTCGGAAACTGGAAGATGCACAAGGCCCCGGCGGAGGCCGACGCGCTAGCCGACGCTTTGAAGAGGGCGCTGGCGGGGAGCGATGCGTCGGTCGACGTGGGCGTCGCGCCGCCATCCGTCTCGCTACCGGCGGTCGCGGCCCGACTCAAGCACACCGGCATCCTCGTGGCGGCGCAGAACGTGCACGCCGAGGCGCAAGGGGCCTTCACCGGCGAGGTGAGCGGGGAGATGCTCCGGCAGGTGGGCGTCACCTACTGCCTGGTGGGCCACAGCGAGCGGCGGCAATTGTTCGGCGACACCGACGCCGCGGTGGCGAAGAAGTTGGCGGCGTGCTTCCGGAGCGGGCTGCTGCCCATCCTCTGCGTGGGCGAGACGCTCGCCGAGCGCGACGCGGGGCAGGAGACGGCGGTCGTCACCCGGCAGTTGGAGGCCGCGCTGGTGGGCGTGCAGGCCGACCAGGTCCCCTCGGTCACCATCGCCTACGAACCGGTCTGGGCCATCGGCACCGGGCGGACGGCGTCGCCGGGGCAAGCCCAGGACATGCACGCGGCCATTCGCAGCTGGCTCGAGTCGAAGTACCCGGCGTTCGTGGGGAAAACAACCCGTCTACAGTACGGCGGCTCGGTGAAGGCATCGAACGCCGCCGACCTACTTAGGATGCCGGACATCGATGGGGCGCTGGTCGGCGGGGCGAGCCTGAACGCCGAAGAATTCCTGGGCATCGTCGCCGGTGCCGCCGCCGCCGCAGGATGACCAGCGGCGCGGTCTGAGCGGCGCGAGCGGGGCGAGCCGACTGGCCGGCAAGTCCGCCAGCGAAGACATCCCAGGGGACGGAGCTCGGCAGCGAAGGCTCGCCGCGAGCCCCTCGCCGGTCGGCGGGCCCAGTTTGAACGCGGGCGAACTCCTGAGCATCATCGCCGGACCACGGAGCAGCTCCTCCGAACTCGCCTCCCGGCCGCTGCTGCCCCCGCTCGAGCCGCGCGGCAGCGTGGCTCAACACGTTAGCAGCCTCCGGTCCCGGAACCCAGATGCATACCTTCGTCGTTACTCTCCACGTGATCCTCTCCCTGTTGCTGGTCTTCGTGATCCTGATGCAGCCGGGCAAGGGCGCCGACGCGGCCAGCGCCTTCGGCGGCGGGGCCTCGTCCCAACTGTTCGGCGCATCGGGCCCGGGCAACATGCTTACCAAGGGCACGGGCGCAGTCGCGACACTGTTCATGATCACCAGCATCACGCTGGCCTACCAGAGCACCAAGGCCAACGTCACGGGCGGGGCGATCGAGGGCGGCTTCGAGGACGTGCTCGACGACGGCGCACAGGGCGAGGGCTTCGGCGCTGGCGGCTCGGCCCCAGCAGGGTCGCCTGCCGTCCCCGGTGCCGAGACGACGCCCGGAGGCGCGTCCACGCCCGACCTCGCGGCCCCCGCTGACCCGCCAACCGCGCCGGTCGAGGCGCCCCCCGAGCCGACCCCGCCGACGCCTTGACCGGCGACGGCCGGGTGGCTAGATGGTTGGGCCGTCGCGCGGGTGGCGGAATGGTAGACGCGCTAGTTTGAGGTGCTAGTGGGCTAATACCCCGTGGGGGTTCAAGTCCCCCCCCGCGCACCAATCCTCGAGGGCCCGGTGGTTCGCCACGGGGCCCTCGTTGCGTCCGGGCCAGAGCACGACCCGGCGCGCGACGCGATCACTCCCGGCGCGCGGCGTCCGCCGCCCGCCCGGCCTCGCGTTGCGCCCGGTGAGGACAGTCGCGCGCCACCCGGCACCGCCCGTAGATCTCGTGACGGTGCGACTGCAACCGCAGGCCGTGCCGTGAGGCCACCTCGGCCTGGCGAGCCTCGATCGTCGGATCCTCGAACTCGAAGATGGCACCGCAGTCCAGGCAGATCAGGTGGTCGTGGTGCTCGTCGTCGACGGCGGCCTCGTAGAGGCTCTGTCCCTCGTGGAAGTGCCGCTCGTGCGCCACGCCCGCCTCGGTGAACAGCTTCAGCGTGCGGTACACGGTGGCCGCGCCGATGCCCGGCGCGGTTTCCTGCACCCGCCGGAGCAAGTCCTCCACCGAGACGTGCCCGCCTGCCTCGAGGAAGGCGTCGAAGATCACCTCGCGCTGCCGCGTGTGCTTGAGCCCATTCTGCGCGATGAAGTCGTGCAGTTTCCGGCGCGCTAGGGCGATTGGATCCACGGGTCAAAACCTAGCGCGGGGTGGGCGATCAAGCCCACCCCGCGCGCGCCCCAACGACGCCGACTACTCGGGCGCCGACACGGGCGCCGCCGCCACGGAGGCGGCGGCTTCCGGCTCGGAGACCCGCTTCGTTCGGGGCACGCAGGGCTCGGTCACCAGCTCGATGAGGGCCATCGGGGCGTTGTCGCCCGGGCGGCGGCCGAGCTTGTAGATCCGGGTGTAGCCACCGGGTCGCGTGGCGTACCGATCGCTGTACTCCGAGAACACCTTCTGGAGAACGTCGCGGTCGAGCACGTACCGCCGGGCGAGCCGAACGGCGTGAACCCGCTTGGCCTTGGCGGCCACCAGGGCCTCTCCCTCCAGCCCGGCGAGCGAGGCGTGGGGAACGATCTTGGCGTAGGTGATCACCCGGTCGGCAATGCCCCGCAGTTCCTTGGCCTTGGCCTCGGTCGTGCGCAGGCGGCCGTGCTCCATCAACGACGTGACCATGTTGCGAAACATGGCGTCGCGGTGGGAGGAGTCGATGCCGAACTTGCGGCCGGACTTGAGATGACGCATGTAGACTCCAGCGAGCCGGGGCTAGCCGCGGCTCTTGGGGAAGTTGTTGAGCTTCATACCCAGCGAGAGGCCAAGCTCGCTGAGGAGCTCCTTGATCTCGTTGAGCGACTTGCGGCCGAAGTTCTTGGTCTTGAGCATCTCGGCCTCGGTCTTCTCGACCAGTTGCCAGATGTGCTCGATCCCTGCGTTCTGCAGGCAGTTGGCGCTGCGAACCGAGAGATCCAGTTCGTCGACGCGCTTGTTGAGCGCTTCGTTGAACTGCTCGGCGGGCTTCGGTTCGTCGCCACCCGCGGGCTCGTCTTCCTCGGTGAAGTTGATGAAGACCTGCAGCTGCTCCTTGAGGACCTTGGCCGAGTACGCCACGGCGTCCTCGGGCGACACGGAACCGTTCGTCCACACTTCCAAGGTGAGCCGGTCGTAGTCGGTCCGCTGGCCAACGCGGGCGTTGGTGACGGTGTACTTGACGCGGCGAACCGGCATGTGGATCGCGTCGACGGGGATGGTTCCGAGCGGCAGGTCCGGGGACTTGTTGCGGTCGGCTGGGATGTAGCCCTTCCCCATCTGCACCGTCATCTCGGCGTGGAACCGGCCGTTGCCGGTGATGGTGCACACGGCGTGGTCGGGGTTGAGCACCTCGGCGGCCGCGTCGAAGCGGATGTCGCCCGCGCGCACCACGCGAACCTGACCGGCCGTGCCCTCGACGTCGATCACCCCGTGCACAGGCTCGGTGCGATCCGTCTTGATCAGGATGCCCTTGATGTTGAGGATGATGTCGGTGACGTCCTCGACGATGCCGGGGATGGAGTGAAACTCGTGGAGCACGCCCTCGATCTTCACGTTCGTGACCGCCGCGCCCTGGAGGCTGGACAGCAGGACGCGCCGGAGCGAATTGCCCAGCGTGATGCCGAAACCGCGCTCGAGCGGGCGGATGACGAACTTGGCGTAGGTGCCGCTGGAGCGACCGTCGCGCTCGATGCGACGGGGCTTGATCAGGGCGCGCCAGTTGCTAACGACGTATTCTGCACTCATGTTGAACTCCAAACCGAGTTTCTCGCGGGCCAAGCCACGGCGCGCTCATCACCCGGTAGAGGATTCCGCCCCCGCGATCGCGCGGGCGGTGCTGGCTAGGCAAGTTCGCGGGCACCTGAGGGCACCCGCAAGGGAAAACTAGACGCGGCGGCGCTTGGCCGGGCGGCAGCCGTTGTGGGGGATGGCCGTCTCGTCGAGGATCGAGGTGACGCGGAGGCCCGCGGCCTGGATCGCCCGCAGAGCGGACTCACGGCCCGCTCCGGGGCCCTTGATGATCACACCCGCCGTACGCATGCCGTTGTCGACCGCCTTGCGGGCGGCGTCTTCGGACACGAGCTGCGCGGCGAAGGGCGTGCTCTTGCGCGAGCCCTTGAAGCCCTTCACCCCGGCGCTCGACCAGGCAACGGTGTTGCCGGCGAGATCCGTGATGGTGACGATGGTGTTGTTGAACGTC
>CAYHRZ010000430.1:0-5037 GCA_964359125.1 uncultured Klebsiella sp.
GCGCGCGCCAGGTCCCGCGCGCCTGGGCCAGCGGGGCGGCAACCTCACGGAGGGCGGTGACGGGGCTGCCGAGGATCACCTTGTCGAAATCAGCGCCGAAGTTCAGCGTTCGCGTGCCCACGGCGGTGCTGTCCCAGTACGACTCGTAGTCGGGGGTGGGCGTCGGTTTGCCGCCGACGACCTGGCCCCACACGGGCTCCGCGGGCCAGTAGGTGACGGTGCGTCCCCCGAGGGTGACCCCCTCCAGCGGGCCGTATTCGGTCCGCGGTGGGATCAGGTCCACCTGCCGGGACAAGACCACCCGGTCCACCCGCTGCCCGGCGGCGTCGGGCTCGATGCTCAAGACCCGGTGGAAGAACTCGAACTTCACGCCTCGATCCTTCAGGACCTGGTAGAGCGGCGCGATCAGCAGCTCCCCGAAGCCGTCGCGCGGCAGGTAGAGGACCTCGCCCTTGTAGCCGAGGCCGGTGCGGAGCATCACCCGCACGGCCGTGCCAGCCGCGTAGGTGGGCTTTGCCCGGTTTCCCCCGTCGTACTCGAAGAACGCCTCGTAGACCCCCCGCACGAACGTGCTGTCGAGGCTCTGCGGCCGGCAGCCGTGCTCGCGCAGCCAGGCGCTGAACTCGTACTTGTCGAGAACGTCGAGGTCGTTGTCCTGCATGGCGCGGTCGCGCGGGTCGAAGAGCCCGAGGAGGATGGCGCGGCCGATGTCGGCGATCTCGAGGAGTTGATTGACGGGGCTCGGGGCGCCGCTCACGGCCCGGATCACCCGGTCGAAGAGGTCTGCGGCGCTGTCGACCGCCCGGGCCCCGTTGGACGACACCGCGACCGCCGCGAGTCGGTCCACCAGGGCATCCGGGGTGAGCAGGCTGATGCCCGCCGCCAGCAGGTCGATCTCCGCCTCGATCCCGGCGAGGAACACCTTCTTCGCGATGTTCGAGGTGGCTTGGCGGGCCTCCACCGCCGCCTGCTTGATCACCGCCAGGAGCTGCCGGAACAAGTAGGCCACCAGGTTCACCGGGCTGTCGATCGGTGTGCCGTCGCCGGGGCGCCCTGGGCGGCTGGGGAAGGGCGCAGCCCAGCGGTCCGGGTTGCCGGCCGGGCCGCTGCCGAGGATCGTGTTCGAACGCGGGAAGAAGGCGTCCCAGATCGTGGGGTAGGGTGGCGTGCCGTGGGCGCGGTACACCCGGTCCATCGTCGCGAAGCAGTTCTCGTAGAAACCGAACCACACGTGCAGCCCGTGCTCCTCGTTGCGGTAGGCCATCGCTGGGTTGCGGCTCGAGGCGCACTTGCCGCCGAGGCGCCAGCCCTGCTGGACCACCGTGATGTCGAAACGCCCCGCCAGCGACGGTTCGCTCAACTCGAACGCAGCCACCAGCGCCGCGGGCCCCCCGCCAAGAATCAGCACGCGCTCGGCCATCTCGCCTCCTCGGGCGACCTTGTACCGCGGCGCGAGGGCCGACGGTGGTAGGCTCAAGCCCTTGTCTCCCCTCTACCCGGCGTCGAACGCGAGCTTCCTGCCAGCTTGGTTGTTGCGACGGATCGCCGCCGGCGAGGCCGAGGACCTCCCGCGAGGGTGGTCGACGGCCGGCGTGGCGTGTTTCGTCGACATCGTCGGGTTCACGGCGCTCACCGAGCAGCACGCCGCCCGTGGGCCCGAGGGCGCCGAGGCGCTGCGGGCGGTGATTGACGCCCACTTCGCGGCGGTGATCACCGCGATCGAGGCCTGGGGCGGGGAGGTGGCCGCCTTCGCCGGCGACGCGATGCTGGTGGTGTTCTTCGATGACTTGCTCGGCGGGGCGGAGGCTGCAGGGCTCGCGGCGTGGTCGGGGGCCCTGGCCGTGCAGTCGTTGGGCAGCGAGGCGTCCGTGCTGGCCCAGCGGGTGTCGCTCTCGCGCGGGTCGATCGACACCTGGGCGCTCTCGCCGCGGCCCGACTGCCCGGTGTACGCCCTCGGGGGGGCCGCCGTGCTGGGATTGGCGGCGCCGCACCGCCTGGCCCGGCCGGGCGAGGTGGTGGCGACCGATGCCTTCGCGGCCGCGTCCGGCCTGTCGGGGCACCGGCGCGGCGAGGGCGTGCTCCGCCTTTCCAGCCCGCGGCCTGGGGACGTGGTCGTCGCGCCCGGGGTGGGCCGCAGGCCCGTACCGGTGGTGGCGCCCGAGGCGCTGGCGCCCTGGTTGCCGAGGGTCGTCCGGGAGCGGCACGACGCTGGGCAGGCGGCGTGGCTCAACGAGTTCCGCACGGCGACGGTGGTGTTTCTCGACGTCGGCGTCCCTGGGCAGGGGGCCGCGGCGTTGTCGGAGGCCGTGAACCCGCTGGTAGAGGCGATCCGGCACTACGAGGGCGACACGCTCGGCTTGGTGTTCGACGAGAAGGGGGCCACGCTGGTGGGCGCCTTCGGCCTGCCTGGGCGCGCCCATGGCGACGACGCGTTCCGCGCGGTGAACGCGGCCGTGGCCACCGTGGTCTTAGCTGGCCTGGCGACGGGGCGGATCTACACGGGTCTGCTCGGGGCGCCCAGCCGCCGGGACTATGGCGGCATCGGTCCGCCCATGAACCTGGCCGCGCGCCTGCTCGGTGCCGCGAGTGGCACGGTGCTCCTCGACGACCGCACCGCGCGGGCGGTGGCGGGTCGCTTGGGGGTGGTGCCGGGCACGCCGGTAAGCCTGAAGGGCTGGGCCGCCCCGGTGCCGGTTTTCCAGCCCCGGGGCCAGGCGGCGACCGCACCCGCGCGGGCCTCGGGGGGCCGCGAGGCCGAGCGCCATCGCCTGCTCGACGCTCTCGGGGGCGGCGCCGGGCAACTGCGCTGCATGGTGACCGGCGAGCCGGGCATCGGCAAGTCGGTCTTGCTGGACCAAGTTGCCGAGGCCGCGCGAGCCGGTGGGGTGACCGTGTGGAAGACCGAGGCGGGCGCGGTCGAGCGCAACACCCCCTACTTCGCGTGGCGGACGGTCCTGACCACGGTGGTGGGGGCGCGGCCGCTGCCCCTCGTGCTGCAGGCCCTAGGGCCCCGACTTGCCCCCTTCGCGGCGCTGCTCAACGGCACCTGGCCGCTGGTGGCCCAACAGACGTCGGTCACGACGCAGATGGAGTCCCAGGCCCGCGCCGGGGCGGTGCGGGACCTCGTACTCGCGCTCCTCGCGGGCGCGGTCCGGGGCGCGCGCCAGTTGCTGGTGGTCGACGACGCGCAGTGGCTGGACGGCGCGTCGGCTCGGCTGCTGGTCGAAGTGGCGATGTCCTGGCCACAACTCGACTTGCTACTCGGCGCGCGTGCCGGATCCGAGGAAAGCGCGCAAATGAACGCGCTGTCTCGCCTGGCTGCGTCGCGAATGACGCTTGGCGCGATGGAGCGCGCCGACGTGGTTCGACTGGTGAGCGACCTGCTGGGCTCCCCGGCGCCCCAGGTGCTGGTCGACATGGTCATCGCTCGTGGTAGCGGTCACCCGTTCTATACCGAACAAATAGTTCTCGCGATGAAGGACGCGGGGGCGCTGCGCAACGACGGCGGTCACTGGCTCGTGGACACCGCCGCCCTTGCGCTCGACCTCCCCACCCACGCCGAGGGGGTGGTGACCGCGCGCCTCGATGCCCTGGAACCCGCCGCCCAGCTCACCGCCAAGGTGGCAAGCGTCGTGGGCCGCACCTTCCCGGGCCAGGTGGTGGCCGACGTGTACCCGCGCGAGGCCGATCCCTCGCGGGTTCCCCGCGCCCTGCGGGCGCTCGAAGCGGGCGCGCTGGTGGCGCGGGACGCCGACCCGGGGGCGGGCGAACTGGCGGTTTCGTGGGGCTTCCGGCACGCCATCACCCACGAGGTGGCCTACGCGCTCTTGCCCTTCGCGCAGCGGCGCTCGCTGCACCGGCAGGTGGGCGCGTGGTTCAGGGCGCAGGCGGGCGGGGAGCCCGACTGGTCGGTCCTGGCTTGGCACTTCGAGCGCGCGGCGGCGGTCGAGGAGGCGGCGGAGGCGTTGGAGAACGCCGCGACGGTGGCGATGTTCCAGCACGCGAACACCGACGCGCGCGAACTCCTGGGGCGCGCTGTTGCGCTGGCGGGCACGACGGTGCCCGCGACGCGGCTGGGTCGGTGGCAGGCGATGCTGGGCACCTTGAGTCTGCGCCTCGTCGCCTACGACGAAGCGAAACGCAGCTTCCGCTTGGCGCTCTCGGCGCTCGGGCTTGCGGTGCCGGGGTCGCGCCCGGCGCTCGTCGCCGACCTGGTGTGGGCGATCCTCCAACTGGCCCTGCGGGCCCTGGCCCGGCGAGGTGCCGACCCCGACACCGGTCGGCGCGACCGCATGCGGGCGGCCGCGAACGCGCACCAGGGGCTGGCGGAGGCGGCGTTCTTCTCGCTGGAACTGCCGGAGTTGTTGCACGCCAACGTCGGTGCGATCCTGTGCGCTGAGCGCGCGGGCGAGGCTCGAGAGCTGGCCCTGGCCTACGGCAGCGGCGCCATCGGCGCGGGCCTCGGTGGCCTCCACCGCCTGGCCGACCACTGGCGCGACGCGGCGGCCCGGGAGGCCTCCCGTTCGGGCCACCTCCCCACGGCCGCCTACGTGGCGTTGCTCGGGGCCGTGTACGCCAACGCGATGGGGCGCCTAGACGACGGGTTGCGGGCGAGCGTCGAGGCCGCGGCGGGGTTCGCTGACCTCCGCGACCACTTCCGCGAGGCGAGCGCTCGTTACTCCGCCTCGTTCATTCACTTCGCGGGCGGGCAGTTTGCCGACTCCCTCGCCGAAGATGCGCGGGCCCGAGTGGTGATCCCCCGGGAGGGGAACCTCCAACTCCGGGCCTGGGGGGCCTCGGTGGAGGCCTGGGTGGCGATGTGCGCGGGCGACCCGACCGAGCCGGTGGCGGAGAGGGTGGAGGCGCTCCTCGCCGAGGAGCCGCACCACGCCGAGCGCATCCTGCTGCTGGGCGTGGCCGCGGCGCTTCACGCGCGCGCTCGCCGTAAACACCCAGCAGACCCCACCCTCGACATCCCCGCCCCGCTGTGGCCGGGATCTGGTCCCCCCGCCGCCCCCCGTCGGGGGGGGCGGGGCC
>CAYHRZ010000431.1:0-5028 GCA_964359125.1 uncultured Klebsiella sp.
GCGCGGACACGGGCGACACCGGGGACGACCCGGCTGACACGGGCGCGGACACGGGTGACACCGGGGACGACCCGGGTGACTCCGGCGACAGCGGCTCGGACACCGGGGACGACCCAGGTGACAGCGGCGCGGCCTCGGGCGACAGCGTCCCTGACACGGGCGACACGTCGGCCGGCTCGCCCGACACGGGCACTCACGAGAGCACCGGCGACCCGCCGGTCTGGGAGCCCGGTCGGTTCCTCGGCGGCTGCGGCTCCTGCGCCTCGGGCTTCCCGGCGTTGCCGATCCTGGTTGCCGCGCTCTTGCGGCGACGCGGCTCGCGACCGGGGGAGGGCCGGTGACCCTCCTCCCCCTGGTCGCGCTGGCCCCCGCCGCCGACACCACGCCGTCGTCCAACGCGCTCTACGCCGAGCCGACCCTCGACGTGCCCGCGCTGAGCGCCCAGCGGTTCCGGCCCAGCGTCGATGGCACCACCCCCTGGACCGACACCGCCGCCGTCGGCCCCACCGGCGACTTCCGGGCCGCGACCGTGCTGTCCTACGCCTACCAGCCGCTGGTTTTCGTCTCGCCCGCGGGCCTGGTGACCCCGGTCGTGGGCAACGTGGCCCAACTCGACGCCCTCGCCGCCGCGGCCCTGGGCCCCCTGCGACTTGGGGTCGACGTGCCGGTGTACCTGCGAACATTCGGAGGGGTTGAACCCGACAGTTCCGCCGTGGGCGACCTCGGTGTCGACGCCAAGCTGGGTCTATTGTCCCCCGCCCGGGGCGCGGGGCTGGCGCTGTACGCGCGCGCCGGCCTGCCCACGGGCAGCACGCCGGGCCTGTCGCAGGCGGGCGTCAGCGCCGAGGGTGGGGTGGTGGTCGATGGTACAGCGGGCCCGCTCCGGCTCCTGGCCAACCTCGGCGGCCGCTACGCCTCCCCGGTGGCGATCGACAACCTGGTCGTCGGCTCGTCCCTGGTTGCCCGGGCGGCGGCCGTGCTCCCGGTCGGTCCCTCGAGCCTCGCCCTCGACGCCAACGCCGACCTCGGCGTGACCGGCCTGGCCGACGTCGCCGCGGCGGTGCCCGCCGAGGTGATGCTCAGCGGCAACTTCCCGCTGTCACCCTCGTGGGGCCTCGTCGCCGGCGCGGGTACGGCGCTGTCGCCCGGGATCGGCGCCCCGCTGGCCCGGGTGGTCCTCGGCGTGGCCGTACGCTCCACACCCGTCGTCGATGCGGACGGCGACGGGCTCGTCGACCGGCACGACGCCTGCGTGAACACGCCCGAGGACCTCGACGGTTTCGCCGACGACGACGGTTGCCCGGAGCTCACGCGCGTGACGTTCACCTTCGTGGAGGCGGGCACGGGGAAGGCGGTGGCGAACGTGAACTCCGCCATCGGTGGCCGGGAGGGCGCTGGGCCGCGGGAGCTAGACTTGCCCGCCGACAGTCACGTGGTGTCGGCGGTGGCGCCGGGCTTCCAGGAGACCCGGGCGCTCGTGGAGGTGCCTCCCGGCGGCCCGGTGGACCGGGTGGTCGAACTGCGCCGCGAGGTCGCCACGGGCCGGATCGTCGTGCGCGTGCGCGACGCCACGGGGCGACCGGTGGAGGCGACGATCCGCGTGCCGGGGACCACGCTGGACCGCCCGGCCGCGGTGCTGGACCGCGTGGTACCGGCTGGGGCGATCACCGTGAGCGCGAGCGCCCCCGGCTACGTGACCGTCACCCGGTCGGTGACGCTGCCGCCGAGTGGCGCGGTCGAGGTCGACATCGTGCTCGTCCCGTAGGTCCGGGGCTACGGCCGCCCCTCTCCGCAGGACCAGGGCTCGGTGGCCAACTGCCGGGCCAGGAAGTCCACGAACTGCCGCACCTTGGGTGACACGCTCCGCGCCGGTGCGTACAGCGCCTGCACGGGCACCCGCGGGTCCCAGTCCGACAACAGCGGCACCAGCTTCCCGGCTTGTACCTCGCCGGCGAACACGGCCTCGGGCACCCGCCCGATGCCCAGCCCCGCCAAGACGAAGGGGACGACACTCTCGACGCCGCTGACCACCACCCGGGGCGTCACCTTCACCACCACCTCCCGCTCGCCGGCGAAGCGCCACGTGGCGGCGTCGCCCGCGAGCGAGCTGACGATGCAGTCGTGCCCGGCCAGTTCCGACGGGTGGGTGGGGGTGCCGTGGCGCTTCAGGTACGCCGGGGTCGCGACCGTGCGTGAGCGAATCGTGCCCAGGCGGCGCGCCACCAGGCTGGTGTCGGCCAGGCGGCCGATACGAATCGCCACGTCGAAGCCCTCGGCCACGATGTCGACGCGACGGTCGTCGTAGGCCAACTCGAAGCGCACCGCCGGGTGCTCCACCGCGAACGTCGCCACCACCGGGCTCACGTAGCGCTGGCCGAACTGGACCGGCGCGGTGACGCGCAGCGTGCCCCGCGGCGCGGTCCCCGCCTCGCGGACCGCCTCCGCCGCGTCGTCGAGGTCGGACAACAACAGGCGACTGCGGTCGAAGAGCGTGCGCCCGCTGTCGGTGAGGGACAGCTTCCGGGTGCTCCGGTTGACGAGCTGTGCGCCCAGCCGCTGCTCCAGCGCGGCCAGGGTGCGGCTCACTTGCGACGTCGACAAGCCCAGTGAGCGCGCGGCGGCGGTGAAGTTGCCGGCCTCGGCGATGCGGACGAACACGGCGACCGCGGCGTAGTGATCCACCTGGGAGGGCATCGCCCGGGGCTAGGCCTTGCTCCCGTCGGCGCAGAGCACGCGGAGGTGGATGTGGTCCGCGTGGTTCGGCGCGTGGCGCACGATGCCCACGTTTTCCCAGCTCTCCCGCGTGCCCTCGGAGGGGAACACCTGGTCCGCCTCGAACTCGGTGAGCAACCCCGTGCGAACGGTGTAGGCGCGGAGCCGGGCGATGTGGGCCCGGTCGAGGAGGATCATGTCGACCCGGCCGGTGTCCAACAGGGTTGAGATCAACATCCAGTTGCGCTCAACATCGAACTCGGCGGGGCCGGCGATGGAGAAGCCCCGGGGATCCTGGCGGCCGCCCTGGTGGTAGATCCCGATGTCGGCGTCGATGCCGCCGCGGTGCGACTTGTGGCCGCTGAGGAAGCCACCGCGCTGGGACGAGATGTCGCCGATGGTGAGGGGATCGGCCTCGGGCATCAGCCACCGGAGGTGGCGCGACGCATCGACGATCGTGTCGACCATCTCGCGGCTACCCCAGCTGTGGTTGGGCTGGGCGCGGGTGTAGAAAAGTGGCAGGTCCGGCAAGTCGATGCCATCGTGCAGGTACTGGTCGGAGCACCCCCCAATCCCGCTGTCTCTCGCGAACCCGGAGTTCGAGACGATCTGGTCCCCCTCGTAGCCATCCACCAGCGGGCCATACTCCGCGGCGAAGGTAGACATGACGAGAACGGCGAGCAAGGACAAAGGCAAGAACTCGTGGCGAACCGCCCGGTTGTAGCTAGCCGCAGCGCCGGTGAAAAGGTTTGCGTGCGAAGTTTTTTACGCACCGCGACAACTCGATTTCTCAGGAACTAGGCGGGGAGCGGATCAACGGGGAGGCGGTGTTGACGTGTCAACTACCACTTCGAAGGGTCGTCGTAGGGGATGTCGAATCCGCGGACGACGCCGCCGCGGCCGGCCGCCCGCTCGCCGTGTACGGCGGCGTAGTCGCTGTCGTGCCAGAGCCACTCGGGGAGGCCGTCGCCGTCGAGGTCGGCGATGTCCTGCGGGCGGTCGTCGGCGCCTCCGCCGTAGGCCACGCAGGGGGCCAGCAACTCGGACTTCTCCACCAGGCCGCTCGCGGGCAGGCGCGCCACCGCGAAGAGGCAGGCGCTGGCCTCGACCTGCAGCGCCAGCCAGTCGTCCTCCAGCCCGCCGGGGCCGAAGTAGGCCGCGAACACCTCGTCGGCGCCTGCGCCCTCGTAGGTGGCCAGGACCGACACCAGGGCGAGCTCCGCGAGGGTGCCCGCGCCGGGGTCGTGCAGGTCCACCAGGGCCACGCCGCCCTCGGCCGAGCCGGTGGCGCCCTCCCAGCCGAGCAGCGGGTCCGGGTAGCCGTCGCCGTTGTAGTCGGTGGCGCGGTTGGCCACCCAGTTTACGGCCAGCGGGAACCCCCAGTCGAGGTCTGCCTCGGCCGGACAGAGCGCGGTGAACACGCTCTCGGGCGCCCAGCCCTGGCGGGCCGCCTCGTCGAACTGGAGCCCCGAGGCCACCGCCACGGAGGTCCAGGTGCCCTGGTTCGGGTCCCCGTCGCAGTCGAAGTGCGCGTACACGTCGCCGGCGCCGTCGCCGTCCACGTCGGGCAGGAACTGCGGCGCTTGCAGCAGCGCAGTCTCGTCGTAGAAGAGGTACGGCGTAGAAGCCCCGATCTCCACGCCCCACTCGCCGGCGGCCGAGGCGCCGGCGATCACGTGGCGCTCGGTCCCACCCACGGGGAGGCCGAGGCTGACCAGCGCGTCCGCGCGCCCGTCGGCGTCGAGGTCGCCGCCGGCATCGAGGAAGCCGATGCCGTCGTAGGCCCCGCTGGTGTTCTGCCACGACATGCTCGCCACGTCCCACACGTATTCCATGCCGGTGGCCGCGGTGTCGACCGGCCCCAGCGTGAGCAGGTAGGCGGCGGTGCTGCCCGCGTTGGGCTGCCAGTTGTGCCAGTAGTCCACGGCGCCGTCGCCGTCCACGTCCCCCGCCGGCCGGCCCCAGGCGCCCTGCTCGCCCCACCAGCCGTCCCAGTCATCGGCCGCCGGGGCCGGCGTGGTCCACAGCGTGTCGCCCGACACCACCCCGGTGAGGTAGTCGCCAGTCTCGACGTCGCCCGCGGCCCACTGGAGCACGGCCCCGGAGGCGGCGCCCGCCGGAATGGGCAGGATCGGCGCCGGCGAGCGCCAGTTCCCCGACCCGTACACCGTCCAGGACGAGATCTCCGACAGGATCGCCACCTCGCTGCAGGCCCCGGCGCCCACCGGGTCGCCGTCGCAGTCCTGGTCCACGCCGTCGCAGGCGTCGGGCGCCCCGGGGTACACCCGGCTGTCGGCGTCGTCGCAGTCGTCGCCG
>CAYHRZ010000432.1:0-4995 GCA_964359125.1 uncultured Klebsiella sp.
CCTGCTGGAAGATGGTCGAACCCGCCCCCTTCGCCGCGAAGACCGCCGCCCTCGTCACCGACGCCGACTGGGAGCGGGCCAGCGCAGGCTGGTGGTCCGTGCGACAGGCCGACGCGGGCGTGGTGGTCGGGTACCAGTGGTGGACGGAGGTGGGCCGCATGCCGACCAGCGTGATGAAGTACGGCATGACGAGCACCCTGCCGGACCTGATGGACGCGTTCGAAGCCCGGGCGCGAGCGCTCGCGAACTGAATACCAAGCGTACGCCAGCGCGTTATCCGCCGGGCCGCCATGGGAACCCCCGTTTTTCGCTGCGCCGCCACCCTCGCCCTGCTGCTCGCAGTCCACCCCGCGTGGGCCAGCAAGGCTGAGCAAGTCACCAAGTTGATGACCGTAGGCAAGTGCGACGACGCCGTGGAGAAGGTCGACGCCTGGGAAGATCGCAACGCCCTGGGCGCCGAGGACTACGACCTCCGCCGCCTCCGCGCGCAGGCGGGGTACTGCTCGGCCAAGGCGGCCGACACGTTGGCCGCCTACGAGGCCTTCCTCACCCGCTTCAACGACTGGCCAGAGGCCAAGGACGCGCGGGCGCGGCTGTACGACCTGGCTTTCCAGGCCGCGCAACTCGAGGGCACCGCCAAGGCGATGCGCGCCTTCGTCAGCCGCTACCCAGACGCCCCGCACCTGGAACAAGCCCGCCGGCAGGAAGAGGCCTGGTCTTTCGAAGACGCGGCAAAGAGCGGCAACGCGAAGCAGATCGAGCAGTGGTTGGAAGAACACCCCGACTCGACGCTGAAAGAGCAGGCCTGGGAGGCGATGGTGCAAGCCCAGGAAGGCATCTACTTGCTCACTGCCGGGGGACGCCCGTTCCGCATCGACCCCGTGACCGTCGCGAGCGATGGTACGTTGGCCCTGCCCTCGGGACTGCCCGTGGCGGGCGAGATGCCGACCATCGGCATCAACTTGCCGGGCGCCGGTCGGGGCGAGACCAGCGAGTGGTGGACGCTCGAGGCGGTGGAGCAGGCGCCCGGCGGCTCCATCCTCACCGGCGGCGTGGCGCCGGTGGCGCGAGCCCTCGCCCAGCGGCTCGGCGTGGAACCGCCGGGCGCCGAGGCGGGCCTCTTGGAGATGGTGCGGGCTCCCGGGGCCCACATGGCGCGGGTCGCGACCACCCGCAACCCACTGGTGCTCCCCGAGGGCTGCGACGACTTTGCCCGCTTCGCGATGGTGCTCCGCTCGCCCGGCAACCCCACGGTGGCCTTCCCCTTCGCGGTGGACTGCCCGGCCGGACCGGTGCCGTCGTCGCCGGTGGCGCTCTTGCTCGACGTCGTCAGCGCCGCCGAGCAGGGTCACCGCGACCGCGCGCGGACGGCGTGGACCAGGCTGGGGGCGGCCGCCGACGCCGTGCCGCTGTTGCGCTGGCTCACGGCCGCGCTGGAGGATCCCGAGAAGCGACTGGTCGACGACCGGCCCGGCGTGGGCGACTGGATGGTGTGGCTCGCCACGGCTGAGGGCACGACCGCGTACTGGCTCCGGGTCGGCGACAGCGACGTGCGGCAACTCGGTGTCCGAGGCGGGTGGGCCTTGCCCGCCGGCGGCACCACCCTCACGAGCACCACCGAGGCCCCCTGCCTCGCCAACGTGCTCGGCTCGGTGGCGGGGACGGTTTTCTGCTCCGACGGCACACCCCGCACGCCCGCCCTCGACGGCCAGTCACTGGGCTGGGGCATGCCCTCGGCGGCGGCGCTGGCGGGGGCCGGCGTGCGCGCTGTGCCCGAGTTGGAAGACGTGGTCGCCATCTGGCCCCGGTGGGACCAGGCTCTCGGCGCGGCGTGGTCGATCCGGGTCGGCAAGCGGGTGGTCACCGTCCACGGCGAGGCCCCCGAGGCCTGGACGAAGGCGGCCCCGGTACCCCCAGCCCTGGCCGCTTGGCTCAGCGCGCACCCGGGGATCCTCGCCCTCGGCCTGGCACCGGTCACCGGGGACGCGTGGTCGACGTACCGGTCGTTCACCGGCTCCTGAGCGGGAATACGGGCAGGTAGCGGCGATCCACGCATCGCCAACGGAGGCGGCACCGGCTACCAGGAGCCCGCCGGAAAGGCTTAACGCTTAACCTCCGACCCCAGGAAGTCTGATGCACGCGTCGATCGCCAGTGTCCCGCCCCCCGTCAACGAGCCGGTGCGGGGCTACGCGCCGGGGAGCGCCGAGCGCGCGGGCATCGAGAGGGAGATGGGCCGACAGGCGAGTGCGGTGGTGGAGATTCCCTGCGTGATCGCCGGGAAGCGCGTACTCACCGGTCGCGTGCGCGAGGTGACGATGCCCTGCGACCACGGGCACGTGCTCGCCCGCGTGCACCTGGCCGGGGCGCTGGAAGCGGAGATGGCGGCGGTGGCGGCCGAGGCCGCGCGGCGCGACTGGGCGGCGTTGTCCTGGGAGTCGCGAGCGGCGGTGATCCTGCGCGCCGCCGACCTGTTGGCGGGGAGTTGGCGCGACCGGGTGAACGCCGCGACCATGCTCGGTCAGGGCAAGACCGTGCACCAGGCCGAGATCGACGCTGCCTGCGAGCTCATCGACTTCTGGCGCTTCAACGTGTACTACTACCGCAACATCCTGGCCGACCAGCCGCCGATGCACAGCGCGGGCACGTGGAACCGCACCGACCACCGCCCGCTCGACGGCTTCGTGCTGGCCATCACCCCCTTCAACTTCAGCTCCATCGCCGGGAACCTGCCCACGGCCCCAGCGCTGGTGGGCAACACGGCGGTGTGGAAACCGGCCGTCACGGCGTCGCTGAGCGCCTGGGCGCTGTTCGAGCTCCTGGAGGCGGCGGGGCTGCCCGCGGGGGTGATCAACTTCGTCCCCGGCGACGGTGCCGACGTGGGGCCCGCGCTCATCGCCCGGCCGGAGCTGGGCGGCGTACACTTCACTGGGTCCACCGCCGTGTTCCACTCCATCTGGCGCACGGTTGGCGAGAACATGGCCCGCTATGGCAGCTACCCGCGGCTGGTGGGCGAGACCGGCGGGAAAGACTTCATCGTGGCGCACCCCAGCGCCAACGCCCGCGCCCTGGCGGTGGCGATCGTCCGCGGCGGCTTCGAGTACCAGGGACAGAAGTGTTCCGCGGCCTCGCGGGTGTACGTGCCGCGTTCGTTATGGCCGAGTGTGCGGAAACACTGCGCCGAGATGATGGCGGAGATGAAGCAGGGCGACGTGCGCGACTTCTCCAACTTCGTGGCGGCGGTGATCGACCAGCGGGCCTTTTCGAAACACGACAGTTGGCTCGGTCGCCTGCGCGCCGAGTCGGAGGTGGTGGCGGGCGGGCACGCCCACGGCGAGCGCGGCTGGTACGTGGAGCCCACGCTGGTGCGGGTCGACGACCCGATGCACGAGGTGATGCAGACCGAGTTGTTCGGCCCCATCGTCAGCGCCTACGTATTCGACGATGCCGACTGGTCGAAGGCGCTCACGCTGGTCGACAAGGGGTCTCCCTACGCGCTCACCGGCGCGGTTTTCGCCGACGACCGCTACGCGGTGGAGGAGGCGCTGGCGACGTTGCGGGGGGCCGCCGGCAACTTCTACATCAACGACAAGCCCACCGGCGCCGTGGTAGGGCAACAACCCTTCGGCGGCGGCCGGGCGAGTGGCACCAACGACAAGGCCGGCGCCCCGCTCAACCTGTTGCGGTGGATCTCCCCGCGTACCATCAAGGAAACCTTCTCGCCGCCGCTCGACTGGCGCTACCCGTTCCTGGGCTAGATGGTCACCGTCACCGCCCGTCCCCGGCCTGGGCACCCCTGGGTGTTCAGCAACGAGATCGTGTCGCCGCCGGTGATCTCCCTGCCGGTGGGGGGCGCGGTGGAAGTGCGCGACCCAAGCGGGAAGTTCCTCGGGCGCGGCTACGCCAACCCCCACTCGCTGATCAGCGTCCGCCTCTTCGCCGGGCCCGAGGAGTCTCCCGACGACCCCGGACTGTTCGTGAAGCGGGTGGAGCGGGCCCTGGCCTTGCGGGAGCGGGTGTGTCCGGGGCGACGGAGCTACCGCCTGGTGGCGGGTGAGGCCGACGGGCTGCCCGGGTTGATCGTCGATCGTTACGAGGGCGTGCTCTCGGTGCAGGTCACCTCGCTCGGCATGGAACAGCGGCGCCCGCTGGTGCGGGCCGCCCTGGAGGCGGTGATCGCGCCCAGCGGCGTGGTGTTCCGCGGCGACGTGAAGCTGCGCGAGTTGGAGGGACTGCCACTGGAACGCGGCCCCTGGTGGGGCGAGGTGCCCCCGCGGGTGCCCTTCGAGGAGAACGGGGTGCGCTACGAGGTGGACCTCGTGGAGGGCCAGAAGACCGGCTTCTTCTTCGACCAGGCCGAGAACCGGGCGTGGATGGCGGCGCGGTGCCGGGGCGCGCGGGTGCTCGACGCCTACGCCCACGTGGGCGGCTGGGCCCTGGCCGCGATGGTCCACGGCGCGGCCGAGGCCGTCACCCTGGAGTCCAGTGGCCCGGCCAACGAGCTCATCCGTCACAACGCGGCGCTCAACGGCGTGGCCGTCCACGCCATCGAGGCCGACGCCCGCGAGGCGATGCTGGCGATGGAAGCGAGCAGTTTCGACATTGTCTGTGTCGATCCGCCCGCCTTCGCGAAGAACCGCAAGTCGGCCGGCCCGGCGCTGCACGCCTACAAGGTGGTCAACGCCGCCGCAGCGCGACTGGTGCGGCCCGGGGGGTTGTTGTTCACGTCGTCGTGTTCGCACCACGTGGACGACGACCGCTTCGCCGAGGCCGTGGGGGCCGGCGCGCGGCAAGCCGGTCGCAGCCTCGTCCGCGTGCGCCTGGGCGGGCAGGCCGCCGACCACCCGGTGCTCCCCGGCGTCCCGGAGACCGCCTACCTCAAGCACCTGGTGTTTGTCGTGCGGTGAGTCAGGGGCGGCGGCAGCTCGGGCCGCCCAGGCGAGCCCAGGATGACCGTGCCGAACACCTCGTGCGCCTCGTACCCGGTGGCACGCCGG
>CAYHRZ010000433.1:0-4976 GCA_964359125.1 uncultured Klebsiella sp.
TACGGCGACATCCACCACCGCACGGAGGTACTGGCGGGGCCCGCCGACGCCACGGTGACGGCCAAGCTCGCGCGGTCGGCCGGGCACTTCGTCCTCACCGGCGGCGCGGGCACCACCTTGCCGCTGGGCAAGACCGAGGCCGATCCGTATGCCGCGGGCCTCGCGGGCGAGGATCACCAGCACATGCAACTTGGCACGGGGACCTTCAACCCGGTCCTCAGCGTCGATGCCGCCTACGCCCAGGGCCGGTGGGGAGCCCTGGGCTTCGCCTTCGCGCGCTTGCCGCTGTACGCCAACGAGCACGGCTACCAGGCGCCGGTGGCGCTCTCGGGCGGGCTCGGGCCCAGCTACCGCCCCAGCACCAAGGTCACGGTGCTGTTGCTCGCCGAGGGGGGCTGGGAGTCCGCGGAGCGATGGAACACAACGCCCTACGCCGGGAAGGCCTTCGCGGCCGCGTCGGCGGGCGCCGTGGCCAGCCTCGGTCACGCGCTGGCGCTGCAGGGCCAGGTCCGGGCCAACCTCTGGGAGCACAGCGAGCACCAGGACGAGGAGGGCGCGTTCCGCCAGCCGCTCACGCTGTCGGTGGGCCTCTCCTGGACTTTCGGCGCCGAGGGCGGCGAGTAGGCGGCCGATTCACCGGCCCCCGGGTCGTGTCTCCACTCGGCCTACCCCGCGTGCCGTCGCATCTCGGTGACGAGCACGCCCCCGCAGTACCGCCCGATCTGCACGAAGGCGTCGTTGATCTCGGCGTCGCTCATCGCGTCGAGCTTGGCGACGTTGTCGACCACCGAGAGCACCCGCTCCACCGGCTCGCCGGCGCCGCTGTCCGTCGCGCAACTGACGTGGTTGGTGTACACCCGCTCCCCGGACTGGGTGTAGATGTTGACGGTGAGGTCGTAGGTGAACACGCCGGGCGCGCCGAGGTAGGGGACGGCGAGGCCGTAGCTGTCGACGTTCACCTGCAACAACGGCGCGTCGGGGCTGTCGGTGAAGGCGAAAGGCGGCCCCCTGCCGAGGGTGTCGCGCAGGCCGTCGACCAGCGAGGCGGCGACGGCGTCGGGGTTCACCGCCCGGGCGATGCGGTCCGTTTGTTCGACGCTGCGCACCGCCTGGACGGTGTTGATGACGGCGGCC
This sequence comes from uncultured Klebsiella sp., assembly GCA_964359125.1. GTDB lineage: Bacteria > Myxococcota_A > UBA796 > UBA796 > SXON01 > SXON01. The sequence goes on from CAYHRZ010000433.1 coordinate 1,135, forward strand.
GCGATGTCGACGGTGGGGGAGCCGCCCACGTAGGCACCGCCGAGTGACACGTAGGGCACGCCAGTATCCACCACCTGCGAGCGCACGCTACCCAGGGTGGGGGCGTACTGCTTGAACTTGGCGTGACAGGCGGTCAAACAGAGGGGGAGGAGGAGCAGGGGAGCGGTGCGCATGGCCGCTCCGACGTAGCACGGGCGGCGGGTATTCGAGTCGCGGGGCGGCAAGCACGTCTACTGTCGCGAGGTCGCGGACTCGCCCTCGTCGATCAACCGCTCCTCCTCCCACCCGTCGTAGAGCGCCGTGACGTCGATCTCGATGTCGAGCCCCGGCAGGGCCGCGCGCGTGCCCGGCTCGTACCCACGCCGGGCCCAGGCCCCGTCGTCCTGGCGGGTGTACACGTCGACGTGGGGGCGGGTACCGTCGACGAGCACGTAGAGCCGCAGGCTGGCGATGCGCTGGTAGTGGTCGAACTTCTCGCCGCGGTCGTAGCCGGCGGTGTCCTTCGACAGCACCTCGAACAGCGCCGTGGGGTTGGTGGCGGCGTGGCGATCCTCCGGGTGCGGCTGCCGAGGCCCGCAGACCACGCTGAGGTCCGGGTAGGTGGCCAGTCCGGTGGCCTCGACGCGCACGCGCAGGTCGCTGTCGTAGGCCCGGCACCGTCCGCCGGCCAGGGCGACGGCTACCAGCTTCGCGAGGTTGGTCTTGAGTCGGGAGTGGCTGCCCGTGCCCCCCGCCATCGCGACGATCTGCCCGTCGAGGTACTCGTTCTTCTCGGTGGAGGCCTGCTCCAAGTCCAGGTACTCGGCGTAGCTGAACCGGCGTTGGCCGACGGCGGGCATGGGCCCATTGTAGCGCGGGCCGCCGACCGGCGGGACACGATACCGGGCCCCGGTGACCGACAGCTTCGCCCTCCGCGCATTGAAGTGGCTGGTCCGCGGGGCCTGGACGCTGGAGTACGCGCTGCGGCGCCGCGCCGGTCCGGCGACGTGGCTCCTCGGCGGCGCCTGCCAGCGCTGCGCCAAGTGCTGCGAGTCGCCGTCGATCCGGGTGGGGCCCGCAACCTTGCACGTCGCCACCCTGCGCCGCCTGTTCGTCACGTGGCAGGCGAGGGTGAACGGCTTCGTGCTCGACCGCGTGGACGTCGACGCCAGCACCTTCCGCTTCCGTTGTACCCACTTCGACTGGGCTACCCGGTCGTGTGACAGCTACGCCTCGCGGCCCTTCATGTGTCGCGACTACCCGCGGGCGCTCCTGGACCAGCCCTGGCCGGAGTTGATGGAGGGCTGCGGCCACCGGGTGGCGATGCGCCAGGGGAGGGGACTGGCCGACGCCATCGACCACACCAGCTTGTCGCCCGAGGCGCGGGCGGAGTTGAAGCGGCGGCTGCGGTTGGAGTGATGGGGTGGGCCGTCGTTCGGACGACCCACGTGGGTCGTCACCGCGTCGGCGTGGGCGAGACGGCGGGCGCGCCGTCGCCATCGACCACCGCGAGTAGTCGCATCCGCTCCGTGGTCCCCCACGGGCTCGGGCGCTCAGTTCCCCTGTGGCCGCTCGCCGAAGGGATTGAGGAGCGTCACTCCGGTGCGCGTGACGTCCCTTGTGTTGCGGGTCACCAGGGTCATGTCGTGCACCAGGGCTGTCGCGGCGAGTAGGCCGTCGACGGTCGGGAGCGGGTCGGGTACGCCCAGTCGGCCCCACCGCTCGCACACCTGCTCGTCGATCACCAGCACCCGATCGGCCTGGGTCGCTCGGTGATCGTTGAGCCAGCGGTCGAGCGCGTCTGCGGCCCCCGGGTCGCGCCGACGCAGGGCCTCGACCCCCCGGCGCAGCTCGCCGAGCACCAGCACACTGGTCCACAACGACGCCGGAGGGGTCTGCGCGAGCCACGCCACGACGCCCGGGTTTGCCAGGGCGCCCTTGCGGGTCTCGGAGATCACGTTGGTGTCGAGCAGGTACCTCACAGGTCGACATCACGTGGAAGGTCGGTCGGACGCGCGAAGTCAGCGTCGTCACCTACGTTGGGCATGGAGAGCAGCCACGCCTTGAAGGCGTCGGCCTTCGCGTCGACCAGCAAGGCGCGACGGAGGATGTCGCGATGCTCCGCCTCGGCGGAGCGCCCATGCTCGGCAGCGCGCCGTTGCAGGGCCTGCACGACCTCGGGCTCCAGGTTGCGGACGATCAGTTGCGACATGCTATCACCTGATAGCAGGCTAGCGCCGAGCGCGAGGGTTGTCAACTCGGGTGGTACGGCGGGGATAGGCCTCGCGAACGCGAGGGACACCAGCGCGGTGCCAGCGGCGAGGTCGTGGCCGCCGGGCAGGGCCGGGCCCTTAATGGCGCCGGGGATGACCGCCCGGAGCGCGATGAATCGGCCGACCACGGTTGCACGCTCAGCGCGGCTGGCGCTCCTTGCAGCGGGTGGCAAAGTCCGCCGGGCAGGCCTCCGTCCGTAGCCAGTCGGTGACCGCGCTCTCGATCGCCGGCACGTCGGCAGGATCGCTTCGCTCTAGGAGCAGGTCGATCATCTCCTGCATGCGCGCGGACTGGCCCACGTGGGTGGTGTAGAACTCGGCGAGGGTGGCGTCGAGGGCCTCCGGCCCCACCACGTCGGCCACCTCCTCGTAGAAACACGCGCCCTTCATGTAGGTGGCCAGCGACCACACGTCGTGGTGGATGAAGTCGATCTCGTTGCAGGTCTGGTCCGGCAAGACAACGGTGTTGACGTCCCAGCCGTTGCAGGCGGGTGCGAGGTAGTCATCCACGTAGGACGTCCACAACTCCGCCCCTCCCGCCGCTTCGAGGCCCCGCGCCGCGAGGTAGCTGGTGGTGCCCTCGGAGAGCACGAAGTCTTCCCAGCAGGCGATGCGCACGCCGTTGCCGAACCAGCCGTGCGCAGCCTCGTGGGCCTGCGTTTCTTCCACGTGGAAGTCGGACTGTCCCACGTGCCAGTAGGGGTGGTGCTCCATGCCGCCAAACGAGCCGGGGCCCCAGTCGACTTGCACGGTACCGGCTTCTGGGCCGAAACCGTAGGGCCCGTAGGTTGTTTCGAAGAAGTCGAAGGTGCCGACGAGGTGGGCCGTCCCCTCGGCGGTGGCGTCGCCGTAGCCGGGCAGGTGCCATGCGTAGAGTTGGGTGCCCGCTCCGGTTTGGCCGAGGTCCACGCGGGTGTAGTCACCCACGGCGACGGCGGGCATGTAGGCCGGGGCGTCGGCGTAGGTGCTGGCGGGGTAGACCGCCGTGAGTGACGGGTCAAAGCCGGTGACGTCCATGGTGAACACCACGCCGTCGGCCAGCGCCGGGTTGCAGGGGAAGAGGTTCCCGCAGTAGTCGGGCCAGGTGAAACTGACACCCTGCGTGGGCATCCAGCCGTCGAAGTCGGTGGCCTCGCGGGCGGAAAAGGTGTAGTCGACCTCGATGGTGGCGGGGAGGTCCGCGTGCGCCAGCGGGACGCGCAGGCCCTGCTGCTGCACCTCGACCTTCGTGTCTTGGCCGGCCACCTGCAACCGTTCGACGGTGAGGCCGTGGGTGTCGAGCCAGGCCGCGGGCTTGTCGCTCCGCGGACAGACGAGCAGCGACGCGGTGCCGCTGAGCGCGCCGAGGTCCAGCGATACGTGGGTGCTGAGGATGTCTTGGGTGTCGGAGGCGGCGCAGTCGTTCACGGTCGAAGCGACGTCGGGGCGCACCAGGCTCCAGCCGTCACCTTCGCAACCCCCGAGCACCAACAGCAGCAACTACGCCGCCCGCCCCAGCGCCTGGGCGAGCCGGTCCAGCGCCTCGCGGGCGGGGGTGTCGTCGAGGGTGGAGAGCGCCTTCCGCGCCGCCCAGGCCTCGGTGGCCAGCGC
>CAYHRZ010000434.1:0-4967 GCA_964359125.1 uncultured Klebsiella sp.
CTGGGCCCGGGCCGGCCGCTGGGGCAAGGAGCTGCGGGAGGCGGGGATCCCCGCTACCGTCCAGGGCGGTCGCGGCCTGCTCGGGGCGCCGGAGGTCGTGGCGCTGCTCGCGGTGGCGCGTGTGCTCGAGGACGTCGACGACCCGCTCCCCTTCGTCGCCCTCCTCCGGGGCCCCCTGGTGGGCCTCTCGGACCCGGGGCTCTACTGCCTGCGACGGGGATGGGGTGTCACCCGGACCATCGACGGGGTCGACGTGCCCGCCAAGGATCCCACCCGGCTGGGTGGCCTGCGCTGGGGGTTCCGCCTCGACGCCGCCGCGGCGATCGCCGCCCTGCGGGCGCACAACACCGACCTCTCGCCGCGGGTGGTGGCGGCGGTGGAGGGCGACGCGGCCCGGGTCGAGGCGCTGTTCGCCTGGCTCGGGCCCGCGCGGCAGCGGTGGGGCATCGACCCCGCCGCCGACGTGCTCGGCCGGGTGCTGCGCGACACCGGTTGGGCCGGCGTGGAGCCGGGGGACGACAGCCGACGCGCCCGCGTGGTGAACCTGCGCGACTTCCTTGCCTTCTGCTCCGACCTGGAGAGCACGGTCGCGACGACCGGTGACTTGCTGCGCGAGTTGTCGCGACTGGTCGAGGACGAGGAGGATCCTGCGGGCACGGGGGGCGACATCGACGGCAAAGCGGGCGTGGTGGTGACGGTCGTGCACCAGGCCAAGGGCCTGCAGTGGGACTACGTCGTCGTACCCGAGTTGGAGAAGTTCGTGGTGCGGGGCCGGTCGGACGGCTTCGTGCCGGTGCGGCTCCCCGCCGGCGAGGAGGGCATCGTCCACACGCTGCCGGGCGGCAAGTACGAGTCCCGGAGCGACCTGTTCTCCGGCTGGTCGGGGGTGGGCGGGTTGTTGCAGGCCGCGGCCTCGCTGCCGGCGGAGCGGGCGGAGAACCGGCGCCTGTTCTACGTCGCGGCCACCCGCGCCCGGACTCGCCTGGTCCTCGGCGCGCCCTGGCCGGTGGGTGCGGACGCAACGGCGAAGTTCGTGGCGGCACTCGAAAAACACAGTGTCGAACAACCATTTGGCGCGGCGCAGGCGCGGAACTGGCACGAACACTTGGCGGTGGCGCTGGGCGCGCAACTCGGCGCCGAGGGGGAGGTGAGCTTCGGCGCGTGGCAGGAGGGCCGGGACTACGCCTGGGCGTCGCCCACCATGGCCCTCACGGCCCCCCCCGTGGCCGCGACGGCCACCCAGGTCGAGGCGGCCCGGGCGCTGCGGGTGTGCACGCCGGCCGTGTACGCCGAGGTGAAAGTGCAACTGCCGTCCAGCAAGGCGGGGAGTACGTCGGCCGAGGCGCGCAAGGCGGTGCCGGGCGACACCCTGCCCACGAGGGACTTGCCGCCCTCCCCGTTCGGGAAGGACTACCGACGCGAGGGCCTCGTCGTGCACCGGGTGCTGGAACTGGCGGCCTGGGCCACGCCCGAGCCGGACCTGAAGAGCTTGGCAACGGTCGCGACTCGTGAAGTCATGGGTGCCGGTGACGGGTCGCCGTCGCACGCGGGCCGCTTGGCGCGTTGCGCGGCGTGGGCGGCGGACCTCGTGGCTGGACTGCCCTCGTCGAACCCCGATTTGGTCGCCCGTCTGCGTGGCGCCGCCCGGCGAGGCACCCTCTGGCACGAGGTCAAGATCGGCTGGGCGGAGGCGGGCCCGTTGCTCACGACGGGGTCGATCGACGTGTTGTGGCAAGACCCCGACGGCGGCTACCACCTGCTCGACTACAAGGCCTCCGAGGCCAAGGACGACGACGCGGGCCCGGCGGAGAGCCTCAGGCGGAAGGCGGCGCATTACCACCCCCAGGTGGCGCTCTACGCCGAGGGGGTGGCGCGGCTGTTGCCCGCTGGCGCGCGGATCGCGAGCTACGGGCTTTGGTTCGTGAAAGAAGGGGTGGTCGTCACCTGGCCCACCTAGCCGCGCTTCCCGCGTTCAGGACCCGGCGGCCGCCCCGAGCAACAAGTCGTAGAGCGCGCTGTAGTTGGCGGAGTCGGACAGGTCGTTGCTCGTGAGGTTGTAGACCTCGTACACGGCGCCGTCGTTGCCGACGATGATCACGTCGCGCCAGGTGGCGGACCAGTTTGTCCACACCTGCTGCGTGCTGTCGTCCTGGAGCATCGGGAGGTCGGTCACCGCCTCCAAGTCGGGAAGTCCGGCGTCGTAGCCTTCCTCGTTCACCGTCAGCAGCGAGATTGTGTACTCGGGGTGGTCTGCCGCGAGTTCGTCTTGCATCGTCGTGAGGTAGCCAGCCTGGCTACGGCAGTAACTTCACGTGGCGTGGATGAAATACCAGCCCGAAACCTGCTCTAGGTAGTCGCGCGGCGACACCATCTCGGCGTAGCGCACCGAGGTGGGGTTGAGGTCTTCCAGGGTAAAGTCGGGAACCAACTCGGGCTCGGGCTCGATCCCGGTGTCGGCGGTCGCGGTGTCGGAGGTACCGGTGTCGCCGCTGTCGTCGTCGACGGCGGTGTCGCGTCCGCTGTCGCCGCCACTGCCGGCGGCGCCGCTGTCGCCGGTGTCGGGGCTGCCCGTCTCGCCCGTCTCGCGGCGGCCGCTGTCGCCGGTTTGCCCGCTGTCGACGGGCTGCTCGCCGACCGGGTCCGTCGCCGATTTCTCCGGTTCGACGACGCAGGAGAGCATGACCAGGGCGAGGATCAACCGCCACCTCCGGCCCGAGTATACCGCACCCGGCTAGCCGTCGCCGTAGGCGCGGCGGTATTGCTGCAGGTAGCCGAGCACCCGGCGCACGTAGCGGCGAGTCTCGGTGAACGAGATGTTTTCGGCGAATTCATCGGCTTGCGGTGGCGTTGGGTAGGTGGTGAGCCAGCGCTCGACCGCGGCCCGGCCACCGTTGTAGCCGGCGATGACCAGCGGCAGGCTGGGGGTCACGGCGGAGCGCGCGAAGCCCGCCTGGAGCAGCCCCAGTTCGGTGGTGCCGAGGCGGGCGTTCACGCCGGCCCGGTAGAGTTGGTGGGCGTGGAACCCGGGCAGTCGGTCGCGAGCGAGGTCCTCCGCCAGTCGAGGCATCAACTGCATCAGGCCCATGGCGCCGGCGGGGGAGGTGACACGTGGGTCCAGTCCACTCTCGGCGTTCATGATCGCGTAGGGGAGCAGCGGGTCCAGGCCGTGCTGGCGTGCGATCGCGTCGACCGTGCCTTGGTGCGGCCGGGGGAGACAGGCGTCGAGGCCGCCGGGCAGCGCCTTGTGGGGACAGCCCATCGACTTGGCGCCCGCGTAGTCCTCGGCGCGGACGAGCACGAGCGCAAAGGGGACAGCGGTGCTGCTGCTCGTCGCCGCGGCTTCCCGGTGAGACGACAAGAGCGGGCGTCCCCAGTCGGCCATGCCGGCCTCGACCAGCCCGATGGCTGTCGACAAGCCCGGTCGCGACGAGATCCAGGACTTCGCCAACTCGGGCGCCGCGCTGGCGGCCACCCGCGGGTAGGCAGTCCCGAGCCGTTGCCCCGCGAACCAGGCGTAGCTGCTCTCGGGGTAGAGCTTGATCACCTGCTCCAAACCCGCGTTGTCACCCTTGAGACGGGCGCGCCAGTAGCGAGCCGCGATGGCGATATCGACCTGCGGGTAGGCCCCGGTGAGCTTGCCCATCTCGTTGATCGCTTCGATGTCGCGACCAAGCCGGTGCAAGTCCCAGGCCATGAACCAGCGGGCATCGCTGGCGAACTTCCCGCTTGGGTACTTGTCCAGGTACGCGCGGAAGTCGACGATGGCCGGCTCCAACTCCCCGGCGTCGTGTTTCATGTAGCCGGGCTTGAAGCTGGCCTCGTCGGCCTGGGTGGAGCCGGGGTGGCGGGCCGCCAGCTCCCGGTAAAGCACCTCGGCGGCGTCGTAGTCGCCGGCACGGGCGGTGGCCAGGGCATACTGGAAGAAGTGGTGAGGGGAGTCCTTGGTCTTCGGCAAGCTCGCGTAGGCGTCGCGCGCCCGGGCGTAGGCCTTGCCGTCGAAGAGGGCGTCGGCCAGCCACCTGGCCTCGTCGTCGGTGTCGAAGGGGTCCTCGGCGGCGATCCCGTCGAGCAGGGGAACCGCCTCGGGGGCCTGTTTCTGGGCGATGAGCGACTTGGCTCGCTCCAGCACCAGGGCCCTTCCCTCCGCCCTGGCGTAGTCGGGGACAGCGGCCCCGAGATCCGCCAACTTCGACGCCGCGCGGGTGGCCCAGGGCGAGAGCGGGTGCCGCGTCCAGGTGGCGCGGAAGGCGGTGATCGCGGCGTCGCGTTCCCCCCGGTCAACCGCGCCCACCGCCAGCCAGTACCTCGCTTCCGGGGCCACGGCGGCGACCTCCAGGAGCGACCGGAGGCCGTCCCTGGCTTCCAGCGAACGGCCGGCGAGCACCATCGCGCGGCCGCGCAACAACTCGTCGTCCGAGCCCGGCAGCGCCACGCCGTCGAGCGTCGTGACCGCCTCGGCCGCTCGCTCACGATCCAGCAGTGCCCGGGCGCGGACAAGCTTCGCGTAGGGCGCAAGTGCCCTGTCGCTCACGCCAGCCGCCACCTCGATGGCGCGACCGTCGTCGCCGGTTTCTTCCAGACACCTCGCCAGCGCGAGTTGTTCGACGGGCACCACCGGGGCCGGCAGGGCCGACACCACCGTGGCGCAGTCGCCCGTCGCCATGGCGTCGCGCCAGTCGGCGGCACGGGCGATCGACAGGGACAGCAACAGTGTAGTCACCACCGGGCACCTCTTGACGGGTCAACGTAACTTTGGACACCGGGCGGGCGGGGCAGCGACCGGGGAAAGATGGTGCTAGGGTCGCCCGCGCGGAGATTGACGATGACGCGCGCCTTCCTCGTCTTGTTTGCCCTGGCCGGTCTGGCCTGCGCGGGCGTGGCCACCGGCGACTTCACCGTCGACGTCCCTGCGTATGCCTGCACCAGCGCGGGCACCTACAGCCGGTCCATGTAGTAGCCCACAGAAC
>CAYHRZ010000435.1:0-4962 GCA_964359125.1 uncultured Klebsiella sp.
GCCGTGGATCACTCACTCTGCCGCTAGGCCGAGGGCGCGCGCGCGCGCGGCGCGCGCGCGGGCGCGGGCGCGGGCCGCCGCCGCCGAGGCCGCGCGCTCGGCGCGGCGCGTGGCCGACCGCCTGGCGGCGTTGCTCGGCGCCGAGCCCGGCGTGGAGCGGGTGTGGCTCGTGGGGTCGCTCGCGCGCGGGAACTTTCAGGGTGGGTTCCGACCTGGATCTGGTCGTCGAAGGACTCGCGCCGGCGCGTTTCTTCGCCGTCGCTGCCGCCCTCGCGGCCGAGGCCGGCGAGCTGGAAGTGGACCTTGTCCCACTGGAGTCATGCCGTCCCCTGTTCCTGGAGCACGTGGCCCGCGAGGGCGCCCTGCTGTGGCCCAGTGACTGAGCGCGCCCAGGCCGTGCGGCTGGCCGCGATGATTCGCGACGAGCTGGCGTTGGTCGGGCGGGTGGTCGAAGAGGCCGCCCAGGTTGGCTGCGCCCCGGGTGCGGCAGCCCCTCCGCCGCTGGAACTCCGGGGTGCCGGGGGGATCGTGCACGACTTCTACACGGGGATCGAGCACTGCTGCGAGCGCGTCGCCGCCGAGATCGACGGTGGCGTGCCCGAGGGACCGGCATGGCACCGCACCTTGCTGCAGAGCATGGTCTTGGAGTTGCCTGCGCTGCGCCCGCCCGTGCTCCGCCGCGAGACCGCGCACCGAGTGGAGGAGTTTCTCAGATTTCGTCTCGTCTTTCGCAACGTCTACGGGTTCGACATGGAGTGGGCGCGGCTCCGGGCCCTGCTGGCGGCGATGCCCTCTTGCTGGGCCGCAGTCTCTGCCGACTTCGGCGCCTTCACTCTGTTCCTGGACCAGCTCGCCGCGAGCGACGGGGAAGCGGAGTAGGCACCCCCCGCCCGCCGGACTAAGCCCACCGCGATGCTCAACGTCGCCGCCGACCAGCCCACCGGACTCGCCGACTACCGAGGTTCGCCGAAAGACGTTGCCCGGTGGTTGTTCTGGGTGAAGTTCCGGGAGGCGCTAGATCCCGAGCGCCCCGAGCGGCTCGCCCGGCTCTACCCCCTCTGGCGCGCCCAGTACGCCCTCGCCCGTGGACAACGCGCGCTCATGGCCGACGAGTACCGCCGCTGGCGCGGCGCGGCCCCCGAGGCGCTCCTGGAGGACGCCTACCGGGTGACCTTCCGGGTTCACCTCGAGGAGCTGCTGCTCGGCAAGCTCACGGCCAGCAACTGGCAGCACTGGATGCGGGTGGAGGGGCTGGAGAACCTCGACCGTGCCCTGTCGCGACAGAAAGGCGCCGTGCTGCTGTTCCCGCACGCCGGGAACTTCATGTTCATGCACGCGATCATGGGGCTCCTGGGCCACCGCTACACCCAGTACGCGGCGCGGGGCATGGCGCCGCCCGAGGTGGCCCTGGCACACGCCGACGTGTTCGCCAACAACAAGTGGCGGCGCGAGGCCCGGGCGGCGCGCGAGGGCAACGAGGATCGCCTGCCCATCAGCTTCATCTCGCTCGACACGCCGGTGCGGCACCTGTACCGCTGCCTCGGTCGCAACGAGCTGGTGGGCATCGCTTTCGACGGCCGCATCGGGGGGAAGTGGGTGAAGGCGCCGTACCTCGGGCGCACGGCGCTACTGTCCCCCGGTCCCTACCGGCTCGTCGCCTCCACCGGCGCGGCGCTCGTCCCCGTCTACTGCGCCACCCCGGCGGAGGGCCCCGGGGTCACCACCGTCGGCGAGCCCCTCGACGGCAAGGACCCGGAGCGGCTGATGTCGCGCTTCCTCGACGAGCACGTCGGGCCCTGGCTGGGCGCCCACCCCGCCGAGTACGGGACCTGGCTGGCCCACTGCCGCGAGCGGGCCGGCGTCGACGACCACCCGCTGTTCACCGACTACGCGCCCGACGACCGGTGGAAGGCCTGGGAGTGAGGGGCCGAGTGAGCCCGCCTCCTACCCCTCCGCCCACTCCACGACCGGCCGGCCGAGGTGGTACCCCTGCACCATGTGCGCCCCGAACTTGGCCACGCAGTCGAGCTCCTCCTCGTTCTCCACCCCCTCCGCGATGAGCAGCGAGTCGGTGGCGTTGGCGAAGCTGCCGAGGAGCTGGATGAGCCGCTGCTTCCGGGGATCGAGGTGGACATTGCGCACGATGCCCATGTCGGCCTTGATGTAGGCGGGCTGCAGCTCGGCCAGCACCGACAGGCTGTTGTAGCCGCTGCCGATGTCGTCGACCGCGATGCGGAAGCCGAGCGCGGTGAGGTCGCGCAGCGCCGCCTCCGCGCCGTGGAAGTCGGACAAAGGCGCTCGCTCGGTGATCTCCAGCACGACCCGCTGGGCCACCGGCAACAGCGGCTCGAAGGTGGCGAGCACCTGTGGGTCCGCGAACTGCGCGGAGTGGGTGTTGATGAACAGCGTGGCGCCCGGCTCGAAGCGGGGGAGCAACTCGGCCGCCATGCGGTTGACCACCCGCCCGAGGTCGTGGACGCGGTCGCAGCGCTCTACCGCCTCCACCACGTCGAGCGGCCCCCGCAACACCGGGTGACGGCTCCGGAGCAGGAGTTCGTAGGCGAAGGGCGTGGTCGTCCCGACCGGGACGATGGGCTGCCAGGCCAGGGCGAGGCGCTTGCCGTCCAGGCACTCCTGGAAGAGCCGGTCGTTGAGATCGGCCTCCGGTTGCGCGTTCACCACCCGCCGGATGTGCTCGGCGGTGAGCATCAGCGCGGCGATCTCGTGTTCGAGCGACTCCGCCTGGAAGGGGCGCAACAGGCTCCGGTGCGCCAGGCCCGCGGACTCCACCGCCTGGGCCTGCTCGCGCCGGTCCCGCGACACCAACAAGAGCCGCATGAACGACGGCCGCCGGTCCCGCAGGCGTGCGAGCAACTCGGAGGGGCCGCCCTCGATGTCGTCGCCCACCACCGCCACGTCGAAGTCGCGCGTCTCGATCGCCGCAATCGCCTCGGCAGCACCGCCGACGGGAACCACCGCGTGCGAGCTGGCATCGAGCACCCGCAGCAGGGAACGCCGCGACTGCTCAGAGTTGTCGACCAGGAGGACCCGCGCCACGCCCCTTTCTACCACCTTTCGCGTGCGACAAGGTGCCGCAGCTGTCGCCGCCCGGTCAACGACTGCGGTCCTGGGTGGGCCGCGGCGGCCGGGTGGCATACGTTCTGCGGCCCCCGGAGCCTCCATGCGCATCCTCGTGGCCGACAAGCTCGCCCCCTTCGTCGCGGGTCGCCTGCAAGATCTCGGCGCCGTCGTCACGGTGGATCCTACCGCCAAGGACGCCGCGCTCACCGCCAAGATCGCCGAGATCGACCCCGAGGCGGTTGTCGTCCGCAGCACCAAGGTCACCGCCGCCGACGTCGCCGCCGGGCCCTCGCTCTCGCTGGTGATCCGCGCCGGCGCGGGGGTGAACACCATCGACCTCGCTGCCGCCAGCGCGCGAGGGGTGTACGTGGCCAACTGCCCCGGGAAAAACGCGATCGCGGTAGCCGAGCTTGCCGTTGGGCTCCTGGTCGCTTGCGACCGAAGGATTCCCGACAACGTGGCGGCTCTGCGCGAGGGGCGCTGGGACAAGAAGGCGTTTGGCGCGGCGCGCGGGCTCAACGGGCGGAGGTTGGCCGTGCTGGGCGTGGGCCAGATCGGACGGGAGTTCATCGCCCGCGCCCAGGCCCTCGGCATGCGGGTCACGGCGTGGTCGCGTTCACTCACCCCCGAGGCGGCGGCGGACCTCGGCGTGGAGCCCGCGGACACCCCCGAGGCGGCCGTCGCCGGGGCCCACGCGGTGAGCGTACACCTCGCCCTGGCCAAGGAAACACGTGGACGGGTGGGCGAGAGCATCTTCGCCGCGATGAAGTCGGGGGCCATCTTCATCAACACCGCCCGCGCCGAGGTGGTGGACCACGACGCCCTGCTGCGGGCCATCGACGAGCGGAAGTTGCGGGTGGGCCTCGACGTGTTCCCCGGTGAGCCGTCGTCTTCGCAGGCAGAGTTTTTCCACCCGCTCGCGCAGCACCCGTCGGTGTACGGCACCCACCACGTCGGCGCGTCCACCGACGAGGCGGAGGAGGCGGTGGGCGAGGAGGTGGTGCGCATCGTCGCCGCCTACCGGGCCGGCGCGCCGATCCCCAATTGCGTCAACCTTGCCGCGCAGACCCCCGCCACGCACATGCTCATGGTGCGCCACGCGGACCGGGTGGGCGTGCTGGCGGGCGTGCTCGGTATCTTGCGCGAGGGCGGCGTCAACGTGGAAGACATGCAGAACATCATCTTCTCCGGGGGCGAGGCCGCCTGTGCCCGCATCGCGGTGAAGGGCGCCCTCGGCGCGGACGCCCTGGCCCGAATCCGGTCCCTCCCCAACATCTTCGCCGCTTCCCTCGTCGACATCTAGGAGACCGCAATGCCCCGCATGCACAACTTCTCGGCCGGCCCCGCCGTGCTGCCCGTCTCGGTGGGGGAAGAGCTCCGCGACATCCTGCTGTACCTGCACGGCTCGGGCATCGGGCTGATGGAGAGCAGCCACCGCAGCAAGACCTTCCAGGCGGTGGTCGACAGCGCCAACACGCGGGTGCGCCGCGTGCTCGCGGTGCCGGACGACTACACCGTGCTCTTCCTGCAAGGCGGCGCCTCGTTGCAGTTCTACATGAGCGCGCTCAACCTCTTGCGCGCCGGCGAGGCCGCCGACTTCCTCGTGACCGGCACCTGGTCGCAGAAGGCGATCAAGGAGGCCAAGCGCATCGGCGACGCCAAGGCGATCTGGGACGACGCGCCCGACAACTTCCGACGCGTGCCCGGCGACGGCGACTACCAGGTGCGCGACGAGGCGATCTACCTACACTACACGTCGAACAACACCATCTATGGCACCGAGTACGGGCGTACGCCGTCGTCGCAAGGCAAGCCGCTGGTGGCGGACCTGTCCAGCGACATCGCGGGCGTGCCCGTCGAGGTGGCCAGACACGAGTTGAT
>CAYHRZ010000436.1:0-4952 GCA_964359125.1 uncultured Klebsiella sp.
CAGCAGCAGCCGGGGGCCCGCGACGCGCGCCTGCGCGCGCACGGCCGCGCGGAGCCGCTGCTCGTCGGGGAAGCCCGGCAAGCGCGTGGTCGTCGCGAGCGTCAGGTGGTGGAAGGACGCTGTTTCCGACACGGCGCGTTGGCTAGACACCGAGCGCGCGGAGGGCAAGCACGCGCGACTCGACGCCGTGGCGCTGTCCCGGCGATGCGCGGCCAGAGGAAGTCCGGCCCGCCCCGGCGAACCAGGTCGACCGGTTCTGGACAACCGGCGGAGCTGGTTCGCGGCCGGTGGAGCCCGCTGCCTCCCGGGAGCACCGCGGGCGAGGGCCGGTCGCACACCGCGCGGCGTGAGACGGAACACCTCGGCCACGTCGGCGGGGGCGCCGTACACCGACGCGACCAGCCCGCCGACCTGGCCCCGAAGCTGAGAAGGGCATGTTGGCAGAAGCCGACAGCAGCGGGGGCCGCCGACTGATGTCCGGCGCCGGCAAATGAACGACGTCGTGGTGCGCCGTTCGCGCGTCGTCCCCCGTGCCGTCTCAGGGGGCTCGCGGCGCACACGCATTCCTGCCTTCCCCCGTTCCTGCCTTCCTCAGTTGCGCTGCCCACGCAGCGCGCTAGCTCCGGCGGTCCGCGACCGGCGCCGCGACCGGCGCCGCGACCGCAGGCAACACCATCGCCTCCCCGAGCTCACCGTGCCCGGGGTGCCACACCCCGTACCGCACGCGGACCCGCGCGAAGGGCCAGGGCAACAGGAACCGGTCCCAGGACCGCGCGCGCCAGCCCGCGGCCTCCACGCGGCCCCACACCACCGGCACCGCCGCCCGGGTCGCCAGGGCCTCGGCGCCAGGCTGGACGGAGAACTGCGGACCACGAGGGCCGTCCACCGCCAGCGCGGGACGTTTCCCAGCGCGCACGGCGTCGCGACACCGGATGATCACCTCGATGCCCCCGCGCGACGAGGAGCCGCGCACCACGTCGTAGCCCAGGCGCCCGAGCACGTCGGCCACGAGTTGACCGTCGCGACTGAGGCTGGTGACGCCCACGATGCCCATGCCCCGGTGCAAGGCGATCATCGGCAACTGCTCGCCGTGAAAGAACGCCAACACGCAGGGCCCCTCCACCGGCCAGGGGGCACGCTCCACCCTCCAGGTCCACGCCAGGATGCGCACGGCGAGGGCGATCAACGCGGGCAGCACCGGCGCGCTTACCATGGCAGCGGATAGGATGGCGCGGTGCGGTACCTCCCCTTCCTCGTGCTGTCCCTCGGGGCGTGCAGCACCACCCACGGCATCCGTCCCATCGGCAAGGGCGCGGTGAGCGTGGAGGGCAGCCTCGGCGGCCCGGTCACCATGGTGTTCGGCGCGCCGATTCCCCTCCCCCTCACCACCGTGGGCGCCACGGTCGGCGTCACCGACACCACCGACGTGCACGCGGCGATTCACCCCACGGCGGCGCTCTTGTTTGGGCTCGGTGCGGGCGACGTCGGCGTGTCGCAGCAGGTGCTCGAGAACGACGGGGGGCGTCCACGGTTGATGGGCGATCTCACCTTCACGGGCGCCTTCGGGGACCGGGATCCAAGTAGCGGAGAAGAGGGTGGTTTCCGGGGATTTCTCCAGCCCTCGTTCACCGCCTCCTGGGACTGGGGAAAACAAGAGCAGTGCTCGGTGTACACCGGGCTCACCGCGTTCCTCGAGCCGGCCGACGAGTTCCAATGGCTGGGCGGGATCTACGTGGGCAACCGTTTCGGCGTGGGCAAGGGCAAGCGCGGCCACCTCGACGCGGAGCTGAAGTGGCTCGACCCGTGGGCGTCGAGCGAGCCCATCGTCCCGGAGTTCGTCACCCCCGGGAACCTCGGGGCGCTGGAGTTGCAGTTCGCCTACGGCTACCGCTTCGGGGGCACGCCATGATCCTATTGTTCGCCGCCTGCTACCAGCTCGACGGCTTCTTCTTCGCGCCCCTGGCCACCGACGCCTACGCCCTCGGCGGCAGCGTCATCCCCGCCGACTGCCAGGAGCTGGTCGACTTCGAGGGCAAGGCGGGCTCCCTCTACGGGGCCTGGGCCCACCAGCCGGAAACGAACGAGGTGGCCTGCGCGGCCGGCGAGGCCAACCCCGATGCCGACGTGCTGCTCTTCTTCCACGGCAACAGCGACAACTACTGGCAGAACGTGGAGTTCTACTGGCAGAGCGGCTTCGAGGTGTTCGTGTTCGACTACCGCGGCTACGGCCGGTCCGCCGGCTCGCCGGACCACGACGGCGTGATCGCCGACGGCGCCGCCGCCATCGACTTCGTGGAAGACTACACCGGCCTGTCCAGTACCGAGATGGTGTTCACCGGGCTCTCGCTGGGGGGTTTCGTGAGCATCCACAACGTCGACAAGCGACCGCCGCGGGCGTTCATCACGGAGGACATGTTCGCCTCCGCCCAGACACTGCTCGACCAGGGCACCCTGCTCGACATGCCCAGCGGCTGGTACTTCGTGAGCCCCTTCGACAACCTCGCCGCCGCCCGCGAGATCCCCGCCGAGGTGCCCTACCTCGTCGTCCACGGCGAGGTCGACGACTACATCCAGCCCGAGAACGCGCGCCTGGTGTACGAGGCCGCCGCGTCGACCACCAAGGAGCTGTACATGGTGCCGGGCATGGACCACGCCGAGACCGTCGAGAAGGGCGCCGACGCCTACCGGCCGTGGCTCGAGTGCTGGGCGCGGCAGGACTGTCCGGTGGAGTAGGGGACGAGATGGCTGAACAGGGGCAACTGCCGCCCAGCCCCGCGCCCCTACAGCTCCGCCTCCACCGCCTCCACGATCGCCTCGTCGCTCGGCACCTCTAGCCGGGCCTGCACCACCATGTCGCGACCGACCACGAGCACCGCCGGGTACACGCCGTTGCGGACGATGCCCGAGGTGAACCCCACGTCGTCGGCCAGCACCGGCTGGGTGATCTCGAAGGTCGTGGCCCACTCGGTGAGCTCGGCCTGGTCGGGCACGTCGGATCCGAGGTCCTCGGCGAGCACGGTGACGTAGCTGAACTCTTCGTCGGCGAAGTGCACCATCACCTCGGGCAAGCCGCGGGCCAGCTCCTGGCAGGGCGCGCACCACATGGTCGACACGTCGAGCACCCACACCCGGCCGTAGAACTGCCACAGCGCCACGTCGTCGCCGTGCTGGTCCGGCACACACTGGTCCGGCACCACCTCCCCAACCTCGAAACCCTCGCCGTCGAGGTTGGTCGGCGGCTCACCCACCGGCCACTCGTTCTCCGGCAGCCCCTCGGCGCAGGCGCCCACCTTCTGGCTGGTGAGCTCGGGGATGCAGGCGACGAGGAGCAGCAACATCGGCGGCAGTGTATCCGGAGGCCGCCCCGTTCACCGTCCACGCACCTTTGCTTGACGAGGCCCCCTGCGCCGGGGGACGGGCACCGCTCTCCCCTCGCTTGCCACCGGGCGAGCGGTGTAGACTATGGCCGGATGGCAACCCAGAAGCTCCCGGCCCCCGGTCCCCTTCGCACCCACCACGTCGCGCCCGGTTCGCGCTACGAGCTGGTGGACGGGCACCCCGTCTACTGCGCGCCGACCGGCCGGGATGGGTCCGGGGCGGTGCTCGACGGCGGGCGGGTGATCCAGAGCGACCCCAAGGTGAAGCGGGCGGGAATCGATCCCGGATTCGCCCCCGACGACCTCAATCTCCGCGCGCCCGACGTGGCGATCATCCCCGAGAGCGGCCCGCCCGGGTGGATCCCCGGCGTCCCTGCGTTCGCGATCGAGTACGCCGGCGTGGGCCAGGACGAGGGCGAACTGCAGTCGAAGATCGGCGAGCTCTTGGCGCGAGGGACGCAGGTGCTCTGGGTGGTGCGCCTGGTCGGCCCACGCCGCGTGGAGGTACACGAGCCCGGCGTGCCCATGCGCGTCGTGAGCGCGGACGGGATTCTCCAGGCGCCGGCCTTCCTCGAGAACGACGTGCCCGCGGAGGCGCTGTGGAACGCCGAGGCGGCCGACCGCGTGACCCTGCGCAACCTGCTGGCGCGGTTCGGCTACCGCGACCCCGACGACATCCGCCAGGAGGGGCGCGAGGAGGGGCGCGAGGAGGGGCGCGAGGAGGGGCGCGAGGAGGCGCGCCACGAGGGGCGCCACGAGGGGCGCCGCCACGCCCTGCTGACGATCCTGGACGCTCGTGGATGGGTGCTCGACGCCGACCAGGCCGCACGGGTGCAGGCAGAGCGCGACCCCGCGCGGCTCGACCGCTGGATCGCCCGGGCTGCAGTCGCGACGGTGGCCGAGGGATTGCTCGACGACTGAGCCTCGCGCTGGTCGGCGCCCGGTGGCGATGCGCCCTAGCGCGCGGGCCACGCGGGGCGAGGGCGCTGGAGAGGCGTCCTGGCCGCCGCAGTGCCACTGGGCACAGAGCTTTGCTTGACGAGGCCCCCCGCGGCGGGTGACGAGGGCCGCCCATGCCCCCTCGCCTCGCCCTCCGCGACCTCGTGTCGAGCTACGAGGCCTACGCCTGCCCGCCCGAGCGCTGGCTGGTGGGCGGCGAGTACGAACGCGCATTCGTGTATGGCGACGGGCGCGCCGTGGGCTACCACGACGAGCACGGCATCCGATGGCTCCTGGGCGACCTCCGCGACCGCCTGCACTGGAAGGAGAAGCGCGAGGGCGAGTTCCCGGTGGAGCTGCGCGGCGAGGGGGCGTCGATCACCCTGGAGCCCGGGGGACAGGTGGAACTGTCGGGGGCGCCGTTCGCCCGGCTGGCCGACCTCGCAACCGAGGTGCGACGCAACCGTGATGCGCTGTACGCCGCCGCCGAGGGCCTGGACCAGCACTGGATCGCCTGCGGACTCACGCCCTTCGCGCGGATCGACGAGATCCAATTCGTCCCCAAGGGCCGCTACGCGGTGATGCAGGCCTTCCTCCCCCGCTACGGCGACCTCGCCCACTGGATGATGAAGGGCA
>CAYHRZ010000437.1:0-3991 GCA_964359125.1 uncultured Klebsiella sp.
GCGCCGGGGCCAGGGCGGCCACGGTGGGCACCGGGAGCCTGAACAAGAAGTCCCGGGGCTTGGACTTCTCGTGCTCGAACTTCAGGGTGCGCAGTGGCGTGGGCAACGCGAAGGGGTTGAACGCCCGCGCCGCCACCACCAGCCGCGGCTTGTGGGGGGCCGCCGCGATGATGCTGGCGAGTTGCCCGAGGCCCATGCTGTCGGGGCCCTCGGCCTCGACGATGCAGATCACGCCGCCCTCGCGGGTGGTGGCCGGCGACAAGATGTGCGCGTCGAGCTTCGCGGCCGGGCTCGGGGGCTCGCCGGAGAGGACGGTGGACGGCACCTGGGGACGGCGGCGGAGTTCGCCGAGCGTTTCCGCGTCGGTGAGCACCTTGCCACCGAAGATGAGTACGCAACGTCCCTCGTTGATCGCAGCTTCGACGCGGTTCATGGTAGTCCTGGCTCCGGGAGCCCCGGCGTCTATCACCGCGACGCCGCTACGGGTACGCCGGGAACTCGACGCCCGCCGACTTCCCGCAGGTGCGGGCCACCCGCGCGTGCCGCAACAGCGGCAGGTCGTGCGGGCTGTCGCCCACCGCGAACACCGGTACCCGGCCGGTCATCACCCAGGCCGCCTCGACTTTCCCGGGCCCCGCCGTGGTGATGCCGTAGGTGCTGGGGACCAGGCGGTCGCCGTCGAAGGGCTGCTTGATCCCGTACCAGTGCTGCAGGCCCAGCCTCCGGGCCACCAGTTCCCCCAGGATTTCCGGGCTACCGGTGAGCAACCACACGCGGTGCCGTCGCGACATCCAGTGCGCCAGTTCGCACATCGCCGCCACCGGCTCGTTGTCGCCGGTGGCGAAGGCGTCGTCGACCATCTGCTCCACGTCGCGCACCCGCAGGCCGCCCAGCGCCACCGCCGCGTAACGGCACTGCGCGAAGTAGTCGCCGAGCTGCTGGTAGTGGGCGAACACCCCGTCGTGGGCCTCGGTGACGGCGTTGCGGTGGCCCGTGGCGTCGACCCGGCGGAGGCAACTCTCGGCGACGTCGTGGGTGACGAGGGTACCGTCCATGTCGAAGAGCGCTTCGCCCGGCGGGAGTTCGTCGAGTTCGGCGATCACGACGAGAACCCCTCCACCAGCTTCGCCACTTCGAGTTCGGCCTGCGCCGCCGCCTGCTCCTCCAGGCCCTGCGTCTCCAGGCGGCCCACGTCGTCGGTGAGCTCGTCGAGGGCGCGGTCCGCGAGGTGGCGGTCGACGGCGCCCGCCAGGGCGTTCAGCGCGGTCACGGCGGCGTCGACCTCCTCCAAGAGGTGCGTGGCGGTCTCGCCCTTGGGGCCGGCCACCGGCATGGGCACCTCGTCGTCGACCACGTGCAAGGTGCCCGCGTGGTCCGCCAACCACGTGAGGTTGTCGGCCAGGCGGTCCATGCGCGCCAGCAGCGATTCGTGCGCGCCCACCACGCGCGCCCGTTCCCCCTCGACCGCGGCGAGCATCTCGGGATCCACGTCGGCGCTGGTCGGTGCGCTGGGGACGACCTCCGACAAGGCCCGCAGGCGCTCGCGGACCTCGTCGATGTAGAACTTCACGGCCGCCGCGGCCTCCAGGTACGTACCGCGGGCCCGCAAGAGCTCGTCGCGACTCATCTTCCGGCTCCCGTCGGGCAGGAGCGGCAACTTGGGCCGCAGGCGGCCGGTGACCGCGTGGAACACGCGCAGCGCCAGCACCGCCCGCGCCCGCCACACCAGCGCCATCACTCGCCGCATCGACGTGGCGCGGCGGTCCAGGTGGCCGATGTCGTCCTCGTAGCGGGCCACCAGGTCCTGGCGGTCGGACTTGCCGCCCACCTCGGCGCGCCGATCCGCCAGCAAGCGCAGTTGTTCCTGCACCGCGGCGTGGCGGACCACCAACCGCGACTCCAGCACCAGGAGGCGTTCCGGGTACGCGCGCAGGTCCGCGTCGATGGCCAGCGGCGGCTCGGGGGGCTTCACCCCCAGGACCGGGATCTTGCGAACGACCGGCAGTCTACGAACCTTTCCCGCCGTCTTGTAAGCCAACCGGGCCGCCACGTAGGCCCCGATGCCGCCGAGCGCGAGCACCGACGCCACGAACAGGAGGATGTTGACGATCCAGCCCAAGCGGCCCCGCGCCTAATCGCGCGATTGTATGCGCGATAGGGCCCCGTTCGCGATAACATCGAAGCCCCTGCGGAGGCCGGATGCGCCCCTTTGCCCCATTGCTCCCTGCGATCCTACTTTTCGGCTGCACGCCGCTCGGCGGTTCCGGCGAGGGCGAGCCCAACGAGTTGGTCACCTGGGAAGACGAAGACGGCGACACCATCCTGGACCTCGACGAGGGCTACGTCGACCCCGCCAACAGCGACGGCCTGGTGGCCACCGACACCGACGCCGACGGGACCGCCGACTACCAGGACACCGACAGCGACGGCGACGGCATCGAGGACGCCATCGAGGCTGGCGACGACGACGTGCTCACCTTGCCCTGGGACAGCGACCTGGACCTCGTGCCCGACTTCCAGGACAACGACAGCGACGGCAACTGCATCCCCGACGCCGCCGAGGGCTCCAAGGATCCCGACGGCGACGGCCTCCGCAACTTCGCCGACCTCGACGACGACGGCGACGGCATCCTCGACACGATCGAGATCGGCGAGGCCTGCGAGGTGGTGGATCACGACGGCGACGGCACCGAGGACTACCGCGACGACGACAGCGACGGCGACGGCGCCACCGACGCCGAGGAGGCGGGCACCAGCGCCTGGGAAACCGAACCGCGGGACCTCGATGGCGACGGCACCCCCGACTACCTCGACGACGACAGCGACGGCGACGGTTTCGCCGACCGCGACGAGGTGGGCAGTGGCAAGAACGCCGCCGACACCGACGGCGACGGCATGTGGGACGGCGCCGACGCCGACGCCGACGGCGACGGCATCCCCGACGCGGGCGAGTCGGCCTACGGCACGGATCCCTACAATGCCGACAGCGACGGCGACGGCTACACCGACGGGGCGGAGTTGGCGGCGGGCAGCGACCCCGCGAACGGCGGCAGCGTGATCGAGGGCATCTACGTGACCGTCCCCGAGCGCACCAACGTGGAAGACAGCTTCGAGTTCACGCTCAGCGTCTCGGCGGGCGACATCGGCTTCTTGCTCGACACCACCTGTTCGATGACCTCCACGCTCAACGGCATGGCGAGCGAGTTCGCGTCGATGGTCTCGGAACTCTCCTCCACGCTGCCCGACGCGCAGTACGGTGTCGCGACCTTCGACGACTACAACTACGGCAGCTACGGCACCAGCGGGGACCTGATCTACTCCCTCGTGCAGCCCATCACAACCGACACCGGCGACGTCCAGAGCCAGCTCTCGCGCCTGCGTGTCCACAACGGCATGGACGGCCCAGAAGGCTCGATGGAGGCCCTCTACCAGGCGCTGAGCGGTGCCGGCTACGACATGAACTGCAACCGTAGCTACGACTCGTCCAAGGACGTTCGCCCTTTCCTCGCCAGCGGCGCGGATCCCTTCAACGGCGGCGGCGGCGAAAACTACGACAGCACCGTGCCCGGCATCGGCACCAATGGCGGCATGGGGTTCCGCGACTTTGCGCTCCCGGTGATCGTGTACGCCACCGACAACTACATGCGCGATCCCGACAGCACCAACCGCAGCTACAACGGCGCGCCCGGGGGCTGCCCCATCGACGGCGGCAGTGACGACGTGGTCGCCGCGGCGGGCAACCTCAACGCCTACCTGATCGGGATCGCGGTGGGCTCCAGCCTGCCGAAGCCCCAGATGCAGGACCTGTCGGACCGCACCAGTTCCTACGCGGACACCGACGGTGACGGTCGGGCCGACGACCAGCTGGTTTTCCAGTGGTCCGGCAGCTCGTCGTCGCTCCGCAGCACCATCGTCGGCGCCATCGAGGATCTCGTCGACAGCGTGCAGTTCAGCGAGGTGGTGCTCGAGGTCGAGGGCGACCAGTGGGGGT
>CAYHRZ010000437.1:4001-4898 GCA_964359125.1 uncultured Klebsiella sp.
GTGGGGGTTCGTCAAGTCGATCGACCCCGAGTCCTACACCCTCTCGTCGAGCGCCAACGGCCAGGAACTCGACTTCGAGATCACCTTCCGGGGGGCGGTGGCCGCCGCGGAGACCGACCAGGTCTACGCGCTCACCCTCAACGTGCTCGGCGACGGCACGGTGCTCCTCGACACCCTCGACATCTACGTGCTCGTCCCCGGGAGGTCCTACTGATGCGCTCCTTCCTTCCCCTGGCGCTCGTCGCCACCACGCTCGCGCTCCTCGGCTGCGAGTCCGACTCGGGCTTCGCCGCCGTCCCCGACCGCTACGGTCACGGCGACGGGGCGATCACCGGCCGTGTCTGCGACCCCACCCGCTACGTCTGGTTGGAGGGTGCCAGCGTCTACACCCACATCATCGACGAGGAGGGCAAGCTCCGCGACACCCGGAAGACGACGTCCGACGCCGACGGCTACTGGATGCTGGAGGACCTCGACGACGGGGTGTACGAGGTCTACATCCAGTACGGATCCACCACGATCGACGTGTTCACCGCCACGGTGGCCGACGGCCGGGAAACCGACGTGCCGCTGGCCGCTTGCACCGGTTCCGCCGACGTGGAGGTAGCCGTGATCACCGGCGACTTCGACGAGATGGACAAGGTGCTGGAGTCGGTGGGCGTGGGCAGCTACCGCGTGGTCAACGGGCAGACGGGCGACGAGCTGTTGCAGTTCTTGCAGAGCCCCGTGGAGATGGGGATCTACGACGCGATCTTCTTCGCGGGCGGCCACCTCGAAGACGGCATCGTCTACTCCTCCGACGGCAGCGCACAGGCCACGGTCGACGCCGTCCACGAGGCGCTGAAGACCTACGTCAAGGAGGGGGGCGTGGTCTTCGCGTCGGACTGGTCCTACGAC
>CAYHRZ010000438.1:0-4888 GCA_964359125.1 uncultured Klebsiella sp.
CTCTTCCACGGTGATGACGCCGTCCTTGCCGACCTTGCCCATGGCTTCGGCGATGATCTTGCCGATCTCTTCGTCGCCGTTGGCGGAAATGGTGCCGACCTGGGCGATGGCGTTGCCTTCGACGGGCTTCTTGATCTCGTCGATGGCCTTCACCACGCACTCAACCGCGAGGTCGATGCCCTTCTTGATTTCCATGGTGTTGGCGCCGGACACGACGGCCTTGATGCCTTCGCGGTAGATGGCGCGGGCCAGCACGGTGGCGGTGGTGGTGCCGTCGCCGGCGATGTCGGAGGTCTTGGAGGCGACCTCCTTGACCATCTGGGCGCCCATGTTCTCGAACTTGTCTTCGAGCTCGATTTCCTTCGCGACGGTCACGCCGTCTTTGGTGACGACGGGCGCGCCCCAGGACTTCTCGATGACGACGTTGCGACCCTTGGGGCCGAGGGTGACCTTCACCGCGTTGGACAGGGTGTCGACGCCCGCGAGGATCTTGTTGCGGGCGTTGGTGTCGAAGAGGATCTGCTTGGCAGCCATGGTGAAACTCCGTGTAGGATTGTTCCCCGGGCTCACTCGAACCCGGGAGGTTGGTGGAAAAGGTTGAACGCGAACGGGTGCGACTACTCGAGGATGCCGAGGATGTCGTCTTCGCGGAGGATGAGGCGATCCTCGCCGTCGACCTTGATCTCGGTGCCGGCGTACTTGCCGAACACGATGCGGTCGCCGACCTTCACGGTGAGGGCGGTGATCTTGCCGTCGTCGGCCACGCGGCCGTTGCCGCAGGCCAGGACGGTGCCCTCCACGGGCTTCTCCTTGGCGGTGTCGGGGAGGAAGAGCCCGCTCTTGGTGCGGGTGGGCTCCTCGTTGCGCTGGACGAGGACGCGGTCGAACAGGGG
This sequence comes from uncultured Klebsiella sp., assembly GCA_964359125.1. Taxonomy (GTDB): domain Bacteria; phylum Myxococcota_A; class UBA796; order UBA796; family SXON01; genus SXON01. Next base: position 894 of record CAYHRZ010000438.1, read on the forward strand.
GCGGACGGTCATGGCTTCAGCTCCGTGGGCACCGACCGTAGAGGACGGTGCATGACGAGTTGTGGTTTGAGTTTTCGCTCGCCGGTCCGGATCCCGGGGTTTCCAGGAGCCGCCCGGCGCGGCGCCGTTCAGGTAGTCACGGGCCGCCCGGGGTCAAGCGCAACCGGAACAAATCGAAACTGCTGAGGAAGAAGAAACTCAAAGTGGAGGAGACATGCCGCTGAGCCTAGCCAACAAGATCGTCGCCGAAGACAACCTCTTCGACTACTTCAAGTCCAGGGTCGACAGCGCGTCGCGGGGCAAGCGTCCCCCGGTGAGCCAGGACACCGTGTACTACCTCTCGGGTTTGCTCGCCGACCAGGGCCACGCGGAGGACAACGACCCGGCGGTACCCACCACCCTCGTCGAGATGCGCGAGCGCGCGGCCAACGGCAGCTTCGCCGAGTCGGTGACCTGGTGGCGCAAGATCGGCGACCACGCGCTGGTGGGAATCGGGTTCTTCCGGGAACACCTGCGGCAACGACGGCTCTCGGTCGACTACTACGCGGAGATGGGCGCGGGCGCCTACGGCACCCTCTCCCGCATCTTGCGGGAGCCTTCGTCGACCCTCCCCGACGTCTTCGGGGAGCTGTCGAATCGTTTCGAGACGTGCGCCGAGGTGATCGCCGAGGTCCGCGACGACACGCGCGACGGCAACGCCACGGACATCGTGCGGCTGTACGACGAGTGGCTGGCCACGGGTTCCCCCCGGGTGGCGGACCGCCTGCGCCAGCTCGGCGTGCTGCCGGTTCGTTTCGCGGGACAGGGGTGAGCCCGCTCGCCCGCGCGCAGCGTCACCTCGAAGCGATCTACGCCATCGAGGCCCCCCTCGTCGACGACTTCGTGGTCGACCGCGCCACCGCCGAAGAGCTGTGTCCCAGCACCCAAATTCGTCGCGAGGCGGTGTTCTTTCACGAGCAAGATGGCGAGGCGGGCATCGCGGTTTTCGTCGAGCCGGAGCTGGTGGAGCGGGTGGCGGCGTGTCCCCCGAGCGAGGCGGTGGCGAACGACCTGGACGGCTTCGCGGTGGTCACCGAGGCCGTGTCGCACTTCTTGTTGCTCGTCCACCGCGCCCGCCGCGACGAGACGGTATCGTTGCTCGAACTCGAAACGCAGGCCGAAGTCGACAAGTTCGTCGTCGCCCGGCTGGTGTCGGGCCACTCGGTTCGGCTGCGCCACCGGCTCTTCGCCGCGGCGACGCTCGCGCCCGGCATGGAGGCCGACGAGCGCGAGCGCTACGCGACGGCCGGGCGGCTCGCGAACCGGTATTGCGAGCGACTCGAACGCCTGCCGCACGTCGATGCCCTGCTCGGGGAGCTACGCGGGTTCTGGCGGATGAGCGGGCATGCCCGAATGGACCGGTTGCGCCGGGCGGCCTAGGTCGTTAGCCGCGCGCTCTTTCCCGGGGCCCTGATGGCGCGCATCACCGTCGAAGACTGTCTCGAAGAGGTTCCGAACCGCTTCACCCTCTGCCTCGTCACCGCCGAGCGCACTAAGCAGCTCATGAAGGGCTCGCGGGCGCTGCTCGACGACGACCGGAAGAACAAGGAGATCGTCACCGCCCTGCGCGAGATCGCGGCGGCGCACGTCCGTCCCGACTTCTCCTCGTTCGACGAGAACGAGAACCTCAAGCGGGAGGCCGCTGAGCGCCTCACCGGGCAGGGCGTCGCCCCCTCGGTCGACGACCTGCTCGAGCCCGCCGAAGACCTCCCTCCCTCCGCCGACGTCTAGGAGTTCACCATGGCCAAGGCCACGCCCGCATCCGCACCCGCCATCGACGAGAACCTGTTCGACGCCCGCACCGTCGACCGCCACATCGCCGAGGGTCGCACCACCCAGGCCGCCTACGACGCGTTCATGGCGAGCTTGCCCGACGACTCCGAAGAGGCGGCGCCCTCCGAAGTTCGCTTCGTCGTCCGCACCCGCGTGCTGGCCACCCGCGGCATCGAGGAAGAAGAGAACTAGGGCCCCGGGGGCAACGATGGAGCGCGGTCCGTTGCGCGCCCCGCGCGGGCCGCACTTGAGCTGCCGCGGGTGGGTCCAGGAAGCTGCCCTCCGCATGCTGCACAACAACCTCGACCCCGAGGTTGCGGAGCGCCCCGGCGACCTCGTGGTGTACGGCGGAATCGGTAAGGCGGCTCGCGACTGGGCTAGCTTCGACCGGATCGTGGGCGCCCTGCGGGAGCTGGGCGACGACGAGACGCTCCTGGTGCAGTCGGGCAAGCCGGTGGGCATCGCCACCACCCACGCCGATGCGCCACGAGTCCTGATCGCCAACAGCAACCTCGTGGGGCGATGGGCCAACTGGGACCACTTCCGCGAGTTGGAGCGCAAGGGGCTCATGATGTATGGCCAGATGACGGCCGGCAGCTGGATCTACATTGGCACCCAGGGCATCGTCCAGGGCACCTACGAGACCTTCGCCGAGGCGGCGCGACAGCACTTCGGTGGTCGTGCCTCCGGGCGCTGGGTGCTGTCCGGCGGGCTGGGCGGCATGGGCGGCGCACAGCCACTGGCGGCGGTGTTCGCCGGGTTCTCGTTCCTGGGGGTCGACGTCGATCCCTCGCGTGTCCAGAAGCGCCTGGAAACCGGCTACCTCGACGAGGTGGCGCCGGACCTCGACGCGGCGCTGTCGAGGATCGAGGCGTTGAAGGCCAGCGGTGCCGCGCGCAGCGTGGGGCTGGTGGCCAACGCCGCCGACGTGTTCGCCGAGTTGGCGCGGCGCGGGGTGGTGCCGGACCTCGTCACCGACCAGACCAGCGCGCACGACCCGCTGGCCTACGTGCCCAGTGGCATGTCGCTGGAGAGCGCCGACTGGCTCCGCGGGGCCGACCCCGGGGAGTACGCGAGGCGATCCTACGCTACGATGTCGCGACACGTGCAGGCGATGGTCGCCCTGAAGGCGGCGGGATCGAGGGTCTTCGACTACGGCAACAACCTCCGCGCGGGGGCGGTCGAGGGCGGGATGTCGAGGGACGAGGCGTTTAGTTTCGAGGGCTTCGTGCCCGCCTACATCCGTCCCCTGTTCTGCGAGGGCAAGGGCCCGTTCCGGTGGGTGGCGCTGTCCGGCGACCCCGGCGACATCGAGAAGACCGACCGGGCGGTGCTCGAGCTCTTCCCGGAGAACGCGGCCCTGGCGCGCTGGATCGAGATGGCGGGCGCGCGGATCCAGTTCCAGGGGCTCCCCGCTCGCATCTGCTGGCTGGGCTACGGCGAGCGCCACCTCGCGGGCCTGAAGTTCAACACGATGGTGGCCAGCGGCGAACTCAGCGCGCCGGTGGTCATCGGCCGCGACCACCTCGACTGCGGCAGCGTGGCCAGTCCGAACCGGGAGACGGAGGGCATGCTCGACGGCAGCGACGCCGTGGCCGACTGGCCGGTCCTCAACGCCCTGCTCAACGCGGTCAACGGCGCGTCCTGGGTGAGCTACCACCACGGTGGGGGCGTGGGCATGGGCTACTCCCTGCACGCGGGGCAGGTGGTCGTGGCCGACGGCACGGCGGCGGCGGCGCGCCGGCTGGAGCGGGTGCTCAAGGGTGACCCCGCGATGGGCGTGTGGAGGCACGTCGACGCCGGCTACGCGCGGGCGGCCGAGGTGGCCGCCGAGCGTGGGGTCAAGCTCCCCAGCTAGGGTCTACCGCTGGACGCTGCACTGCAAGAAAGCGCTGGTGCACTTCACCGTCACGCGCTCCCCGGCGCTCACCGCGAGCGAGCCTGCCTTGGTGGAAGGCATGTCGGGGAACCAGGCGAGGATGGCGTAGGTACCAGGTTCTAGCTCCGCGGGGAGCGTCACCCGGTTGCTCCCCTGCGTGACGACGACGCGCTCCGCGTCGCCGGTCAGCCCGACCGTGGCGCGGGCGGGGGCGACGACCTCGGGCGGCGGGGCCGGGGCGACCGCGGCGACGGCGGCGGGCGGCGCGGTGGTCGCGGGCGGCGCGGCGGTCGTGGTGGGCGGC
>CAYHRZ010000439.1:0-4882 GCA_964359125.1 uncultured Klebsiella sp.
GGCCACGCCACGGCCACCACCAGGGCGGCGGCGAGGGCGGCGTCACGGACCAGGACGAGAGGGTGGATCATCGGGGGAACCAGGGAGGGTCTTGCTCGCCACTCGCACCACCTGCAACATCCCGGCCGCCAACCCGAGCATCGCCACCAGCCCCGTGAGGAGGTGGCGCGTGCCCAGGAGGTGATCCAACCCGGCGCCGAGCAACCCGCCGGCCACGATGGAACCGGTGAGCGTGCTCGCCAGGCCGAGCGCGGGACCTGCACGCCGCCAGAAGGTCGGATCGATCATCCGGGGCGCGTGGGGAGGGGGGAAGAAAGAGCGCCCGGGGAGGGGGAGCTCCCAGGGCCGCGACGGATAATCGGGGCGTCACCGGGTGTCAACGGCCTCGGCCCGGCGCCACTCAACGACAGGATTCCCACATGCCCAACCCGTCGTCTTGCGCCGCGCGCACGTCGGCTGCGATGTCGCTGGCGAACGTGGAGTTGGGCTCCACCGTGAGCTGCGACGCGTAGCCCTGCCGCGCGAGCACGCGGTTGTGGAATCCTGCGGCGCCGTCGTCGCGAGTGACGTAGGCCAGCACGCGCTCGTACTGGTCCTTGTACTCGATGTCGAAGCCGAGCCACGCCAGGTTGTCTTTCAGCTCGTCGAGGGTAAACGCCGTGGCCTCGTCGCCGTAGCACTCGGCCGGGTCCGACTCGTGGGCGATCTCGGGGGTGTCGATGCCGATGAGGCGCACCGAGAAGCCCTCGCTGCCGTCGTCGGGGTGCACGTACACCGTGTCGCCGTCGGAGATGTAGGCCACCCGCACCAGCATCGGGTCGCGCGCCGGGTACTCGCCCTCGTTGACCTCCAAGAGGTCCCGCACCCGCGCGTCGTCGGCGGCCTGGGCGGCGAAGGGGTCCCCGGTGTCGACCGGCGATCCGGTGTCGTCGGAGGCGTCGGCAACGGGGTCGTCGGTGGGGCTGCCGCCGCCGAAGAAGTCGAGGAGGCTCCCGGAGCAAGCAACCAGCAGCGACACGGACAGGATCACGGCGGAGGGCTAACGCCCAGCACGCGATCGCGACACGCCGATCCCGGCGGCGAGGAGAGCCCGCTGGGCAACGCGGGAGGCGGCGTCCACCCGCAGCGCCCGGAGATGACCCCGCTCGAGCCGCGTGGGGGGTAGCATTTGCCGTGTCGCGACTCACGTGGTGACACCCAACCACCCAAAAATCAGACACCCACTGACCCTAAGCCGCAGAAAACATGACAACCCGGCGCCCGCGACCGGGTGGTGGGCCGGCGACCGTCCAAAAAACCAGCCTTTGCCCGTGACGCGCGGACCGCCGCGGCCGTCCTCGGCGGGAGTTGTACGATTTCCTGCGGCTTAGGGTGGCCCACTGTCCGATTTCTCCGGGCTTGGGTCTCACCTCGGACTTGCGATGGGGCGCCCCGCTCCCCTCCTCATCGAGGAACTACCAGGATCATCCGAGAAACCGCCCGCGCGGGGCCACCCGACACCGCGTCGTCGGGCCTCCCGGCGCCTGGGAGGCGCGGGGGCGCGACCACGACACCTCGATCCGGCCAACCGGGAGCCGGCGCACCACTACCCTGCTAGGATGTGGCTAGTTCCCCGTGGCACGCGAGTTGCGAGTCTCCTACCCATGCTGAGCCTACTCCTCGCCTGCGCACCAGGAAGCGTCCTCGCCGAGCCTACGTCCTGCGAGGAGGCCTCCGACCGGGTGGGGGCGACGGCCTGCGTGGAGACCGTCGACAGCGAGGCGACGTGGAACGCCATGTCCGCCGAGGGCGACGACGACGGCGTGGTGCGCACGGTGAAGTACCTCGTGCCGGTGAGCGAGACGCAACCCGTGCCCACCGCGTACGTCAACACCCAGCGCTACGACCTGCACTACGACTTCCTCCGCGAGGCCTTTCCCGACGACTACGGCCTGTTGCAGTGGAACGACTACGTCGCGATGATCATCGACCCGGAGCGGCGCGCCTACTACGGGGGCAACGTGATGGAGCGGCGCGTCGACGACGAGCGCGAGTTCGACTTCATCGTGTGGGACGACCCCGCCGACCCCAGCACCGCGCCCACCTACGAGGATGTGCTCGCCGCCTGGGAAGCGCTCCAGACCCGCTTCGACCTCGGCGACGTCGCGTTCTCGCCCTCGTCGAGCACCCAGGCCGAGTGGGCGGGCCAGTGGGAGGCCGAGTTCTCCATCCGCTGGGACGGTCGCGACGTGCGGTGAGCGGCGCGACTCACCGCGCTCTGTACCGGCGAAATAGGAGCCGTCCATGTTCGCCATCCTCCTCACCCCCGCCCTCGCGGCCGCTCCCACCCCAGGCACCGCCGCCACCCTCAGCTACGGCCAGGGGGTGGGTCAGGTGGTGGTGGTCACCGCCCCCGGCGAGCACGTGAGCGCCGAGGCGCCCGCGACGCTGTCGTCGCCCCGCGGGACCGTCACCGGCAACGGCGCGCTGGACTGGGCACGGGTCGCGGTGGAGCCGGGCGACCTGGTTTCGCTCACCGTGGGCGTGTGTCGCGACGGCGGCACCGAGTGCCGGGTCGACTCGCTGGTGGGCACCGTGCCCGCCAAGGCACGCGGCCGCGTGGCCCTGTCTGTCCCCCCGCCGCCCGCGACCGTCTCCCGCCCCGCCGGCGCCGCCGTGCGGCTCTACGACTTCACCGCGGTGTGGTGCCCGCCCTGCCAGCGCCTGGGGGCCGAGGTGCTCCACGACCCCGACGACGCCGCCCTCCTGGGCCCCTTCGAAGTGGTCGCGGTCGACGCCGACGACCCCGCGAGCTGGGCGCTGAAGTCGCGCTACCGGGTGACGGGCTACCCCACGGTCTTGGCCGTCGACGCCGACGGCAACGAGGTGGACCGCTTCCTGGGCTACGAGAGCGACGGTCGCTTCGAGCGCTGGGTGGCGGGCCTCGACGGCGCCACGCCCCTGTCGAAGCTGGAGGCCGGCCCGGCGGCCGACGCGACGCCCGGCGAGGCGGCGGCGGTCGCGCTGCGCCTCGCTCTGGCCGACAAAGAAGACGCTGCGAAGGCCTGGCTCGGCGTGGCCAGTGGCGACAGCCAGGCCCTGCACCACGCGCGGCTGTTGCTGGTGGACGAGGCCCAGGACGACGCGCGGTGGATGCTCGAACACGCCCCGCCCGGCGACTGGCTCTACACCCTGGTGGACCGGTACCCGGAGCTGTGGCCCGCCGCCGCGCCGCGGGTGGCCACGCTGGACCCCGGCACCGCCGCCGGTTGCCTCGACGTGTACGCCGGCCACCAGGACGCCGACAGCGCCGACACCGCCCTCGCTGCCCGCGTGGGCGCCCTGGCGCTGGCCCGGTCGCTGCTCACGGGCGACCCCTCCCACGACCGCGGGCGGGTGGTGGAGATCGCCGACCTGGTGGTGGCGGTGGGCGACCTGGGCGGCGGTCTGGCCCTGCTCACCGACTTCCGCACGCTGTACCCGGCGGAGTTCACGTGGGACTTCGCCATGGCCAGGCACCTCCTCGCTGCGGGCCGGCCCGCCGAGGCCGAAGAACGCGCCCGCGCCGCGCTGGCGCTGTCCCAGGGCGACCAGCGCCTGCGCGCCACCGAGCGACTGGCGCGCTCACTCCACGCACTCGGTCGCGACGCCGATGCCCTCGCCACCATCGAAAGCACGCTGGCCTCGACCACCCGTCCAGACCCCGCGCTGCAGGTGCGCACCCACCGCTACATCGCCGACCTCGAGCGCCTGCGGGGGGAACTGTCGGCGAAGAAGTAGGGACAAGCTGGTGTGGCGGCGATCCGGGTGGACGACGGGCGCACCGCCGTACCGCCGCACCACCGCACCGAGTCCGGGCAGGCCTTCCGGGCCAACGTGAGCCGGTCGGTATCGGCTATGATGCCGGGGTGCCGTCGCTCCGCCGCCACCACCGGTTCACGATCGAACAGTACCTGGAGTGGGAACTCGACCACCCGGAGAAATTCGAGTTCGCCGACGGCGCGATCCTGGCCATGTCCGGCGCGTCGCCACGCCACAACGTCGTAGCAGGCAACATCTTTGCCGCCCTGCACGCCCACTTCGCCGGGCGCTGCCGGGTGATGGGCTCCGACCAGCGTGTCGCGACATCAGATGGCTTGCACACCTATCCCGACGCCGTGGTGGTGTGCGGGAAGATGGAGCTCACGACGTACAAGGGAACCGCCACGCTGCACAACCCGGGGGCCCTCGTCGAGGTGCTCTCCACCTCCACCCGCGACTACGACCTCGGCGAGAAGCTGGAGCGTTACCAGACGATTCCTTCGCTCCAGCACGTCCTGCTCGCCGAGCCCGACACCGCCGACGTTCGCCACGTTCGCCGCACCGCCGAGGGCTGGGAGACGAGGCGGTTCCGGTCGCTCGACGACGCGATCGACGTGATGGGGCTGTTGTTGCCGCTCGCCACGATCTACGCGGACGCGGGGGAGTAGACCCTCACGGCCCCCCCAAGAGCGGCGCCAGCGACAACTCCACCCGCGCCTCCCCTTCCTCCCCAACCGGCTCCACCCGGTCCGGGGCCACGCCCAGCTCCACGAGCACGGCGGCGAGCGCCAGCGCCCTCGCGGTGGCGCGATCGGGATCCGGGTCGGCCACCCGTACCCGCACGCGGATCTCCGTCCACTGCGCCAGGGCGGCGCCCACCAGCTCTGCCCGGTCGCGACCGGAGCTACTGAGCCGGTCGCCGTCGAAGCGGATCTTCGGCTGGGGGCCGAGGAACTTCGTCAACAGCGGAGGCAGCTCCTCGGGCTTGCCGTCGTCGTCCTCGAAGAAGTTGATGTTCTCGGCGTCGTTGGGCGCGGCGTCGAAGCGGTCGCTGACGCCGTCGCCGTCGTTGTCGGGGTCCGGGCAGCCGTCGGCGTCTTCC
>CAYHRZ010000440.1:0-4852 GCA_964359125.1 uncultured Klebsiella sp.
GGACCACGTCACCCTCTTGCGCTCCATCACGAAGTGGTCGGTCACCGTCCCCGAGACGCGGCGTATCGCCGACTTCATGGCGATGGCGTTTCGGAAGGCCACCACCGGCGTGCCGGGGCCGGTATTCCTCGAGATGCCCCTCGACGTCTTGATGGGCATGGAGCGCACCGAAGACGTGAACGTGCCCGTCAACTACCGTACCGAGCACGTGGCGGGCGGGGATCCCGCCGCCGTGCTCCGGGCCGCGGACCTGCTCTCCCGGGCCGAGCGACCCGTCGCGGTCGTCGGCACGCAGTGGTGGTGGTCGCCGTATCGACCCGCGATTCACCCGTTCCTGGAGGCTTTCGACCTCCCCGTGTTCCTCAACGGGGGCGCTCGCGGCGCGCTCCGCCCCGACGACCCGCGCTTCTTCCGCCTCTGCCGGAACAAGGCCCTGGGCCTTGCCGACGTGATCGTGGTTTTCGGCACGCCCTGGGACTTCCGGCTCAACTACGGCAACGACATCCCGGCAGGCACCAAGGTCATCCACGTCGACCTCGACCCCGACGTGATCGGCCACAACCGGGGCGCCGACGTGGGGATCGTGGGCGACAGCGGCCTGGTCATGCAACAACTCGCCGCCGCTGCACGGCGCGCCGCGAGCGGCTGGGTGGGGGCGGTCCGTGGTTTCGAGCAGGCCCGTTTCGACAAGATGTTGCCCGAGATGAACAGCGACGCGGTGCCGATCAACCCGCTGCGATTCAGCAAGGAACTCGCCGCCGCGATGCCGCGCGACAGCACCGTGGTCTGCGACGGAGGCGACATCGTCGGCACGGCCGCCAAGGTGGTCGACGTGTGGGAACCCGGCCGTTGGATGGACCCGGGCCCCCTGGGCACCCTCGGCGTCGGTCCCGCCTTCGCCATCGCCGCGAAGCTGGCGAACCCGGCCTCGCCGGTGTTCGTCATCTATGGCGACGGCAGCTTCGGCCTCAACGGCATGGACTACGAGGCCGCGGCCCGGCAGCGCATCCCCTTCGTGGGGGTGATGGGCAACGACGCGGCGTGGACTCAGATTCGCAGGGGACAAGTCCAACTCTTCGGCCAGGATCGGGCCCCGGCGACGGCCCTGGAGTTCACCCGCTACGACCGGGTGGTCGAGGCCCTCGGCGGCCACGGGGAGCACGTGGTCGAGCCCGCGGGCATCCGCCCCGCGATCGAGCGGGCCCTTGCCAGTGGCAAGCCGGCCCTGGTCAACGTGGAGATCGGCGGCTCGGACTTCCGCGCGGGCGCCATCTCGGTGTGATCGCCCCCGCGCCGAAGGCGGCGCCCGGCTCGGTTCACGCCGTGGGTGCAGGTTTGGCCAGCCCCAGGAGCGCTTTCACCTCCCGCCGCAGGCGCACGACCTCGTCGGCGTAGAACTCGTATGCGCGTCGCGACGCGTTCCGCGCCTGGTGCTTGCGCAGGGCCAGGGTGGTGACCGCCCGGATGTACTGGGATCGCGGGATCCCCGGCGGCACCCACTTGCCCCGGCTCCGGGCGAAGTAGCTGCCGATCGCCTTGGCGTGGGCCACGGGAAGCAGCCCACCCTGCACCTCGTCGGCCAACTCGCGGCGGATGGTGGCCCGCTCGTCCCAGAGCGCGAGTTGGAAGACGGTGAACAGCACGACGAACTCGATGGCGAAGAGCAGGAAGTTCACCCACGTGAGCGACTCCATTTGCATCATCTCCCCGGCGGTGAGCATCCCGTTCCACAGCGCGTGGATGCCCATCGCCGCCCCGAAACCGATGGGGAGCGCCGCGACCTTCCAGCCCATGCCCCGGAAGCGGGCGAAGCCGAGCATCGCGCCCACGCAGGCGGTGGCGCCTGCGTGCATCACGGCGGAGAAGCAGGTGCGGATCACCACCGTGAACAGCCAGCCGGCCACGTCGCCGGTGGCCGCCACGCTCACGAAGTAGAGGAAGTTCTCCGTCATGCCGAAGCCCAGCCCGGCCGCGGCGCCGTACACGAACCCGTCGGTGGCGTTGTCAAAGTGCCGGGACAACATCACCGCGAAGAGCACCGCCGCCTTGGTGGGCTCCTCCACCAGCGGCGCGATGATCACCGCGCTGTACTGGCTGGCGGTCTCGGGGCCCAACGCCATCGCCAGCGGGATCGAGAGCGCGACGCTGCCGATCATCGCGAAGATCACTCCGCCGATGGCACCCCAGGCGAAGGTGAGGAGGAACAACCACAACGGCTCGCGGTCGTGGCGGTCGAGAAACCAGATGGTGAACAAGAACGCCAGCATCGGGACGGTGGCGGCGAACGCCGACAACAGCGCGAGGATGATGAACAAAGAGCGCCCGGGTGCACCGCAATCCTACCGCGCCGACCGTCCGCGCGGGTGGTGAGCGCGGCCACTTGTCGCCGGAGCAGCGGGCGCTACGATGGGGCCGGAGCGTGTTCCATGGGACTGATCGACCGCATCAAGCGCCGCCTGCCGATCGTGGGTCAGGCTGCGCCGAAGCCTGCTGCCCCCGCACCGGTCTACCGCAGCGTGCCCGCGCCGGAACCCGAGGCGCAGGTGGCGTCGTCCCCCCGGGGTGGTGCGCCGGTGGCCGACTACATCGCCGGGGTGATCAAGGACAACCCCGTGGTGATCTTCATGAAGGGCACGCCGCAGTCGCCGGCTTGCGGGTTCTCGGCCTCGGCGTCGAGCATCCTCTCCAGCCACGGTGTCCCCTACTTCAGCTTCGACGTGTACGGCGACGCCGACGTGCGCGAGGGCATCAAGCAGTTCAGCAACTGGCCCACCATCCCCCAGGTCTTCATCAACGGCGAGTTCGTGGGTGGGGCCGACATCCTCAAGTCCTTGCAGGACTCCGGCGAGCTGGCGGGCATGCTCAAGGCGGCGGCGCCCGCCTAGTGGTGGGATAACGGGGGGCATGCCCCGTGCCGGACTCTTGTGGCTCAGCCGCGCGCTCGGGGTGGGCATGTTCGTGCTCGTGGGCACCGTGTACGCCGGCGACGTGGGCGGCGGGCGTTGGCCGGCGGGCCACCCGTGGTCCGGCATCACCCTGGTGATCCTCGGCGGTAGTTTTGCCTTCCTCCCGGCCCCGTCGCCGGGACCGGCGCTCGTGGTCAAGCGGGTGGCCTCGGGGCTCGCGCTCGTGTCGGCGCTGCTTTGGGCGTACTCGTCTCGCGGGTAGCCCTGGCCGGCTGGCTCGCCTCGGCGGTGGTCGTGGGCTTGACGGTGGCGCCGCTCCTGGTGCCGTCCAGCGGGCTGGCGGCGCGCGACGCGGCGTTCTCCGCGACGCAGATGGCGTGGCTGTCGGACTGGTTGGTGGGGCGAGTGCCCTTGTGGGAAGCGCCGCTGGGCGCCCCCCTGGGCCACGGGACGGCCCGTGCCGACTGGGTGCTGGCGCAGGCGCTGGTGGGCTTGCCCGCGCGCCTCGCGGGACTCGCGCCCGAGCGGGTGTGGGCGCTGACCACGGTGCTGGGCATCGTCTCCAGCGCCCTCGCCGCCGGCTGGCTGGCGCAGCGACTGTTCGGCCCGGGGGCCCCGGTGCTGGTGGCGGTGGCGGGCGCCGCCTGCGGCCCGGCGGTCGTCGGGCACGCGCAGCACGCGAACCTCGTTCAACACGCGCCGTGGTTGTTGGCCGCGGGGTTGGCGTGGTCGGGGCGAGCGGGCGCGGCCGGGCTGGTGGCGGGGCTCTCGCTGCACGCGGGCGTGTACACGGGGCTGCATGCCCTGCTGGCGGTGGTCTGCGTCGTGCTCGGTCGTGGGCGCCTCCGAGACGACATCCGGGTGGCGCCCGGCGCGGCGCTGGGACTGCTCACGGTCCTGCCGGTGCTCTGGGCGTACCGCGTGGTCGCGACACGCGAGGGATGGAGCGTCGACCCCGCCCAGAACATCGCCGGGACCCTGGACCTTGCGCGACTGCTCTCGCCGCTGGGCGGCGCGCCGCTGCACAGCGCCCTGTTCGGCCTCCGCGCGCCCTCGCCGGACCCGGCGCTGCCGGGGTACGGGCTGGCGATCGTGGGCCTGTGCGGGCTCTGGCTCATGGCCATTCGTCGCGACACGAGGGGGCTCGTACTCCTGGGCGCCGTCGCCTTCGTGCTCGCGCTGGGGCCGGTGCTGTTGTGGGACGGCCGCCCCACCGGGGTGCCGCTACCAGGGTTGTTCCTCGATCTCGCGTGGAGCGGGGGCCTACGGGGGCCGGCGCGGTGGGTGGCGGTGACCCACGGGGTGCTGGCCCTGGGTGCGGCCGCTGTCGTGTCGCGACTACCCCAGCGCTGGGGCGTGGCGCTGGCGTTAGGAACCGTGGTCATGCTCTGGGCGGAAACGCCGCGCATCCCGGCGGTGCCGATCCCGGCGTGGCCGGTCGCGCTGGTGCAGGCGGTGCGCGAGGCCCCGGGCGCGGCGCTGCTCGACCGTCCCGGCCGCGACGCCTGCGGCGAGGGTCGCTTCGCGGCGGCGCTAGCGAGTGGAAAATCGCTGGTGGGCGGCAACTACGCGCGCTACTCGCCGGCGCTGGCGGATGTGAACCACAGGGCCGCGCGCTGGCCGGACAGCGAGGCGGTGTCGTGGTTGTCGTCGCTGGGTGCGGTGGTCGTCGAGCACCCGCCTCTGCGGACGTCAGCGCCGGCCGGGGTGGACTGCGCGCGGGTGGAAGGGCACCGGGTGTGCGCTCTGCCTTGAGTGCCTAGCTGCCCGGTCGGCCGGCCAGGCGTTGTTGCTCGGGCGAGTACGGGCAGTGTCGGCAGCCCTTCCCGCAGCAGTAGCCGCGCTGGCGCAGGTAGTCGTCGGTCATCACGAACAGGCCGGTGAGGGGATCCATGTAGCCACCCTGGCCCCGCTGCACCGCAAGGTCGTGTGCGGCCAACTGCCGG
>CAYHRZ010000441.1:0-4817 GCA_964359125.1 uncultured Klebsiella sp.
AGGTCGAGGTCGCCCACCACGCGATGGCAGGCGTTGCTCCCGTCAGCGCAGGCTTCGCCTAGCCACCCTTCGGCGAGGGTGGGGCCGGTGATGCCCAGCAGCGACGTGACGCCTTGGGAGCCGGAGACCGTCGCCGTAGTGACGAAGTCGGTGTCTCCGCCCACGTGGTACCTCGTCATGGAGACGCTCCAGACCAGCCCGGTCGCACAATCGTCGGTCGACGTAGCCGCGTCGGGTGGCGACCACTCGGCCGCGTCCGGGTGTTGGTAGGTGGCCGCTGGCTGGCAACTGAGCCCGGCCATGAGCAGCACCATGGCCGGGGCGACCGCCGTAGTACTCCGGTGGCTCATGCCCCGAGCACTTCCCCCGGCGCCGGAAGGTCGTCGTCGGGATCTGGGTAGTTTTCCCAGTGAACCCGGGAACAGGCCTCGGCGTACCACTCTGAAACGCACGAGAACAGCTCCGGGCATCGGCCGAGGAGGTACACGGCGTGCGGGAGTTGCACCGCGTCGGAACCAAAATACTGGTTGCGTGCTGAGAAACCCGCCTCCTCCAGCATCCCCAGTCCCCGTTCGAAGTACATCTGCAGAAACATGACCTCCATCCCTGCCGGGAAAACATTCCCGAGCGCCGCACACGTGTTCCGGACGATGGTCTCCGGGCAGGCCGGCGACCGCCAGTCGCATTCGTCGAGCTGCTCCTCTCGGGCCACCAACCGGCCGTCCCGGTTGCGAAGGAGGTAGTAGCCATGCTGGTAGATGTACCAAATCTCGTCGCCGTCGGGGTTGTCAGTGAGCGAACTGTTGCTGCCGACCTCGGCAGAGCCCACTCGGACGAGGCCTCCGGGACCGAGTGCCGACGCAACGCCGCGGTCTGCGGACGTCCCGGAACCGGCCCGCAGCGCGCGACGAAGGGCGAGATCCCACTCCCAGGAGATCCCTTGCCGGGACTGCGGCCCGGCCTCGAAGCGCTCACTGGCGACGCCGTCGATCCGGGTAACGACTGCGTAGCCCGCGTAGGAGGAGGAGGAAACGCCCGCGAGCTCGGAGACGATCATGAACGTGAATCGGCGACAGTCGCCGATCAAGAGCCAGGCGTAACCGTCGAGAAACGCGGTAGCCGTGCCGAGGCCTTCGGAGGCCCCCACCAGCGGCGTGTCTCGGCGGTAGGGCACGCCGTCGTAGTGGCTCGGGATGGTGCCACCACAGACGAGCTTGTCGCCCTCCAGGCGCGCGAGCCGCGCCACGGTCGCGCGGGAGAGGGCGCGGCCATCGAACTGGGGTTGGCGGGCACCCAGTCCACGCTGTATCTCTGGCGCGTGGGGCGCGCCCTCCGGGGGCGCCGCGTGGTAGGGCGGCGGTGATGCACGGTGTCGTGACGGCGGGGGCGCGGTTGGTGGGCTCGACGCGCATGCGCAGCCGGCTCCTGTACCCGCGGCCGGGCCCGACGCCCGGGTTGGCGGCACATTGTGACGAGCACCGGCGCCCCCGATCCGGGGGTCGAGCGGCGCGTGGGCGGGCCGGATGCGCGCGTCCACAGGGACTAGTTCTGCCTCAGCATGCCGCTGATCAGGAACGTCACTGCGGGCGTGGTCCCCGTGAGCGACGACACCTCCCACCGGATGAACTTCATCGGACCCGTCACGCGCAGCGCCTGCGCCGTGTTTGTCACGCTTACAACGCTGAACGTGCCGAGCACGACCCATCCGTCCTCGGAGTCGATTTGCATGCCGGTGATGATTCGAATCGTGGCGGTGGGGCTCGACGTGCCCTCCAGCGCCGCGACGTAGAGCAACAAGTCAGCGATGTCGAATCGCGACACGTCGAGTGATTGCTGGATGGGCTGCTTGGTCGCGACCGTCGTGCGAACGGGCTGCGGGGTGAGGGTGAACTCGGTGGCCATGGATGGGGATCCTCCGGAGATGGAAGCTGAGGGTGGAGCGTCGCCGGGTGCCGACGACATGGTACGGATATTGCGCGGCGGCGGCGGCGGCGGCGGCGGCGGACTTTACAAGTTCCTGGCATTCTCGGGAGCTCCGTTCACTCCCTCGCCGCGTGGAACTCCCCCCCCCGCCGGTCGCGCCTCCCGCCGCCCCGCGAGCACCAGCAGCACCACCACCCACGCGAGTTGGTCCTCCACCAGCTCGATCACCCGCGCCCGACCCACGTCGCCGCCGCCGGTAAACATCGCGAAGAGGAAGATCGCGCCGGCCGCCAGCCGGAGCAGCACCGGCGCGAGGTCCGGGCGCTGCGCGGGTTCATCCGGCGCGAAGGCCGCGTGCGCGCGTAGGACCAGCGCCGCGGGGGCGATGGCCTTCACCACCATCGCGAGCCCCACGAGGAACCACAGCCTCTCGTGCCAGGCCCCGGGGAACCAGTGCAGCGCGAAGCCGAAGTCGAGTCCGTTGGTGCGCAGGCCCGCCGTCATGCTGAGCATGACGTAGGTCACGGCCGCGAGGGCGGTGGGCGCAAACCAGGGCGAACGGGTCACGGCCCCCACGCGGCCGGCCACCGCGCCGAGCAGCGCGACGAGCGCCACCCCCACCTCGGCGTAGTTCTCGTAGTAGTCGGTGGAGAGCCACGCGAGCAGGATGGCCAGGGTCTCGGGCGCGGCGACGACCCGGTTTCGCGGCCACCCGGTCCAGGACCAGAACGCCGCGAGGGTGAGCACCGCGACCACCCCGTCGTGCAGCCGCCACAGGTGCGCGCCACCCAGCGCCGCGATCCAGAACGCGTCGACCTTGCGCCGGGGGGTGGGCGCGACCACGGCGGCCACCGCGCCCCACAGCAGCGGGCGGAAGTCCTCGAGCACGACGTCCACCCGGCGGAAGCGGTTCAGCGCGAAGTTGCCCAGGGTCACGTCGCTGAGCAGGTACCCGGCGTAGGCCACCGTCCCGGCGAGCGCGAGCCGCTGCAGACGGCTCCCGGGAGCCCATAGCAGCACCAGCGCCGTGGCCAGCGAGAGCAGGACCGGCAGGTTCTGGAAGAGACCGTACTCGTAGAGGGTACCCGGCAGCGCCAGCCAGCAGAGGCCCAGGGCAGCCGCCGCCACGGCGGGGCCCCTCCGGGCGAGCATCCCCAACACGGCGACCACGGCGACCAGGCCCAGCAGTCGCTCCTCGAACCACTTCGCGTGCCGCGTGGCGTGCACCCAGGGCACCCAGTACGGGTAGGCCGCGCCGGAGAGGGCGGCGAGGGCGAGTCCCACCCCCGCGCCCGGCCGCCAGCTAGGCGGCAGGTGGGCCAGGCCGACGGCGGCTAGGCCCAGCGCCGCCACGACGCCCCACCAGGGAAACCAACCGCGGGGCCGCTCGCCCTCGAAGTGCGCCGCCCTGGCCGCCCCGCCGACCGCCGAGTCGGGCTCCAGGAGCGGCGCGAGGTCCGCGCCCTCGTACTGCGGCGGGGGCAGGATCCCGAAGTTGGCACCCACGAGGTAGCGCAGCGTGGCGATCGGGATGCGACCATCCCAGAGGCGCTGCCCCCAGGGGTCCGGCGGCGCGATGAAAACCGTGGGCACGTCGAGGCCGAGGATGTGGCGCCCGCCCTCGTTGTGCCCGTGGTCGCCGAACACCACCCAGGTGTACTCGGGAGGAATCTCGTCGAACAACGTGCCGAGGTGGGCGTCCATGGCCGCCAGCGCCGCGGTGTATCCCCGCGTCCCCGGCCGGTTCTTGTGGAACGACTCGTCGAAGCTCACGTAGTGGTAGACGATGAAGTCGAGCTTCTTGGCGAACTGCTTTTGCAGCGCCTTGCGACGGTCCCGACCGGTGTACTCCATGGTGAACCACGGGGAGAACGCCGACAGTTCGCCGTGGTGCACCACCCCGATCGTCTTGCCCTGGGCGGCGAGGTCCGCGAAGAGGTTGCTGTCGGCCGTCGCGCTGTTGCTCACGAGGTTGCGCCAGGCGCCGAGTAGACCGCTGTTCACCGTGCCCGTGAAGGCCTCGTGCAAACAGGGCACCGTGAGGCGGTCGTAGCAGGGCTCGACCTCCGCGTAGAAGCCCTCTGTCTTACGACGCCACAGGACGGGGACTTGCAGGGGGTCGACGTTCTCCGGGCGCAGCCCGTCGACGAAGATCGCCAGCATCTTCGGTGGGGGATGCGCCAGGGGCACGGTCGTCCCTGGGGTCGTCGCGGCCTGCGGCGGCGACAGGTACCCGTGGATCGCCGCCAGGAAGACGAACACCAGCGCGGCCGTCAGGGCGACCACCCTCGCCGGGGTAGCGACGAACCAGCCCAGTGCGTCCGTCCACGGTGCCAGGGGTGGGCGGTTCATGCTAGGTCGCCCGCTCCTATCGCCCAGCCGGGCCGGGAGCGACGTGGCCGACACCCCAATTCCCGCGTCGCGATGGTCGAGCGCCCAGCCCCTGGCCCGCCTCGGGGCGGCGGTGGGGCTGTTCGAGGGGCTGGCGGTGGCCCGGTGGGACATCCTGATGGACGACCTCTCGGCCCAGAACGTGGCGCACGCGCTGGGGGTTTGTGCCGGTTACGTCGCCTTAGACGCTGGTATTTTCTTCATCCTCGGTGTCATCGCAGCGGGGTGGATCGCCCCGGTGGCGGTGGCCTGGTTTGCCGCCTCGGCCGTGGCACGCTGGGCCGTGGCCGACCGGACCGAGCCCGACGTGCTGTGGGTGGGCCTGCCGATGCTGGTGCTCGCCCTCCTCGTCGGTCGCGTTGGCTGGCTGCGAGGCCTGCTGGCCGTGACGCTCGCGCTGCCCGCCCTCTGGGGCCGCGTGCCGAACTACACCCTCACCGTCGACGAGCGCCTGGCCTGGCTAGCCCCCATCGCGGCGGTGACGGTGATCGCGGGGGCGCTGC
>CAYHRZ010000442.1:0-4809 GCA_964359125.1 uncultured Klebsiella sp.
CGCGGGGCCCCTCCCCGCTGTGGCGGCGGGGGGGGCGCGCGGCCCGCACCGGGCCGCTGGCTGGGAGGGGCTCGCGCGCGTCCGTCGGATCGGCGGCGACCTCGACGGGACGGAAGAGGCCCTACGGAGGGCACTGTCGCTGGCGCCGAGCCGGCCGCAACCCGCCCTCCACCTGGGCATTTTGCTCACTGACCGCGACCAGCCCGACGAAGCTGAGCGGTGGTTGCGTCGCGCCGCCGACCTCGCCGAGGCCACCACCGCCGCCGACCGGGCGCGGGCCCACCTGGGGCTGGCCCGTCTCTACGTCAAGACCGGACGCAGCCGCCCCGCGCTCGCCGAGGCGCGACGCGCCGAAGTCGAGACCCCCTCGGCCGACACCGCCTACTGGACGGGGGCCGCGCAGTACCAACTCGGCGCCACCGCCGAGGCCGAGGCGTCGTTCCGCCTCGCGCTCGCCCGCGACGCCAACCACACCGGTGCGCTCAACGACCTTGGCATGTGCCTAGCCGACCGGGGCGCCTACGCCGAGGCCGTCGACGCCTTCCGGAGCGTGCTCACCATTGACCCCGAGAGCAGCGCCGCCGCGAAAAACCTGGAGCGCCTGCGGCCCTTTGTCGCGGGGGACGGCGCACCATAGTCTCTGGGACACGCGAACCGTGCCGGTCAGTACATTTCCATCCACCCCACGGTCGATGTGCCGTGGAAGGGGTCGTCGACGGCGCTCACCACCTGGATGTCGACGTCCGTGGCGCCGGTGTAGTACAGCTTCCCGTTCAGGCCGATGGACGGCGTCGACACGTAGCCCTCCACCGCGATGTAGGCGTCGTCGGCGGCGCTAGCCGAGCCATCTCCGTCGCTGTCCCAGCCGGGCGAGCAATCCAGGTAGTTGAGCGCGTAGAGGCGGCCCTCGCCCACCTCGCAGGTGTCGGAGTTCGGCACGTAAGTCGCGAAGTACACCGAGCCGGCGTACACCAGCGGGTCGTCGGTGAGCCGCTCGCCAGGTTCGAGGGCGTAGAACCCCCCCCGTTCCGAGCCGCAGGTCAGGGCCACCGCGGTGGACCCGCAGCTCAGCGGGTCGGGATCCTTCATCAGGAAGAAGGCCGCGTCGTCGGTCGACGAGGAAGCGAGGAAGGGGGAGCCGCTCCCCCAGTACACGCCCAGTTCCCCAGACTTCATCCACGCCGTGGTGATGGCGTAGTACACCTCGGGTCGGCTGCCGAAGGCGTAGGTCGACCCGCCGCCGGTGTCGGCCTCGTTCACCGTGCCGTCGGCAGGGTCGTAGAACTCGCACCACTCGAGGTCCGAAGGCGAAGTGCTGTTCAGCAGGGCCTTGTAGATCCAGGAGTGCCCCGGGTTCGCCGACGTCCCCGTCCCCGCGTCGGGGTCGTAGCTCACGCTCACCGGGAAGTACGCCACGTCCACGTCGCCGTCGGAGTCGTAGTCGACCACCGCCGGCGGCGCGGCGATGTAGGTGTACTCGAGGTTGCCGTCGCCATCGAGGTCCAGCGAGCCCACGTTGGCCGCGTCGGGGTGCTCGGTGCTGCTGATGTTGTCGCCTCCCGTGGAGTAGCCTGCGGTCGATGCGCCGCCGGCGAAGGCGTCCTCGCCCACGTCCCACATGTAGAGGCTGCCCTCGACCGACTCGAAGTAGTTGGTACTTCCTGACGAGTAGTCGGCGGGGCGGCCAGAACCCCACAGGGCCACCCAGCGGTCGCGACCGCCGGTCCCCGACTTGTCGTAGACGTTCACCACCACCGGCCGGCTGGTCGTGTAGCCCATCGCGGTGGAGTCCACCGCGTTGGTCTGCTCCCAGAGGAACGCGGGCGAGTCGGTGTAGGTGATGTCCAGCGCCAGCGTGCGCGTGCCGCCGAAGCCCTGTTGCACCACCACCACCCGTCGCCACTCGCAGTCGTCCAGGTCCGCCCCGCATTCCTTCTTGCCGTCGCCGTCGAGGTCGATCCACACGTCTTTCACCACCGGCGTGCCGTCGAAGAGGAAGGTGCGGCCGTACCACATCATGTCGATGAGACCACCAGCCCACTCGGCACCGCGATCCCGCACGATGAGGGTGTTGGGGATCCACGCCCAGAGTTCCTCGCCGGACTCGTCGGAGGTCGGCGTGGTGTCGTCGTCGGTGAGCGCGAAGGCGTGCAGCATGCCGTCGTTGGCCGTGACGAGCACCAAGTCGGGCATGCTCTCGTTCTCGAGCAGGCTCAAGAAGTTCCGGTAGGTGTCGGAGTTCGAAAAGGTGTCGTTGCGCTTGGTGACGATCGCCGGGCTCGAGTATGGCGAGTCGCCCAACTTCCACCGCCCGCGCTCGAGGTCGATGTACTTGAACTTGGTCGTGGAGACGCCGCGCGTGAAGTCCACGAGCGTCTGGACGTCGTCCGAGAGGACCAGTCCGTCGCCCGTCAGGTCATAGGCGTCGTTGGTGAGCGCGCCCAGCGAGTCGACCGAGTCGTCCATGAAGTTGTCGATGCCCGCCAGCGCAGCCGCCGACACGAACTCGTCGTCGAAGCTCATGCGCCGCTCGGCGGCGTCCGCGACCATGTAGCTCTCGAGCGAGGTGTCGTAGAAGTAGATGTCCCGGTGGCTGAAACCGTCTAGGTCATCGTCGTTCGACTCGCTGGCATCAGCCACGCGGCTGTAGAGCCGCCAACCGGCATCCCACTGGGCGCCGTAGTAGTCGTCGTAGGGCGAGCCGCTGTAGTAGATCAGCTCGCCGTAGGTGCTGCTCTCGGGGTCGCTGTCGATCTCGTAGGCAAGCACGTGCCCCTCGGCCAGGGGGTTGTCGCCGGTCAACTCGTAGTACGAGTAGATGAGGTAGGTGCCGTTGTTCGCCATGACCGGCGCCGAACGGCTGTACACGCCCGACAGCATGTCGTTGAGGATGTTGAGCACGCCGCTCATCGCCTCCTCTTTCGTCGCGGCGTTGGTGTAGATGCCGTCGCCACCCGTGGCATCGGCCGCGCTGGTGTAGAGCGAATCGGCGGTGGCGTCGTCCGTGTCGCTGGTGTCGAGCCCGAGGCCGACCGTCGACACCACGAGTCGCTGGGTGTTGTCGAGGCTCGAGTGATCGTGGTTGTACACGTGGGTGACGAGATTGTCGTAGTGGCACTCCACGTCGGACCCAGTGCTGCCCCCGCCGAGGGTGCCGTTCTCGTCGCAGATCACGTCGGAAGGCGGCGCAGCCGAGAACGACGACATGGTGCCCTGGTCGTCGTAGACAGGACGCCCCGATGCCATCACGATCATGTGCACGCTGGAACAGTGGTACTGGAACGGCGACTCGTCCCAGTCGCCCGTGAAGCCATCGAGGTCGTCGTCTTCCCAGTTCTCAACGTCGGACTGCTCGAGGTAGTTGTCGGACACCAACTCGACCACCTCCGAGAGGTTCCTCGTGTCGGATCCCCAGGCCGTCAGCGCGTCGAGCGCGGTGGCCATGTCGGCGTAGGAGGTGCCCACCGGCACCACCTCGTAGTACGAGAAATCGCTGTCGCTATCGGCCGTGCCGACCACGCCGTATCGAACGTCTGTGAAATGACGCGACACCTGCTTGATGACCTGGACGGTGTCGTAGAGGCAGGTGTTGCTGCTGTCGCTGAAACAGGCGCTGTCCATGTTGGTGGACAGGTCGATCACGAACACGACCGCGGGCGGCACCATCTGGCTGGTGCTGAGTTGCTCCGCCACCGTTTCCGACGTGACGGCCGAAGCCGGCGACGCGAGGAGGCCGAGGAAGGCGAACGGGAGGAAACGGTGGTTCATGGATTACCTCTCCTGGCAGCTGCCGCGCATGACCTTCCTGACGGTGGCCATGGCGCGAGCTTCTGACGAGTTGAGCTGGCTGTCGGACCCCGAGGAGTCCTCGAACCAGCTGTGCGAGTTCATTTCCCAGTAGTCACTGCGGAAGCTGTCGGCGCCTTCCTCGGTGCTGTAGCCACGCGGCGGCGCCGCGCACTTCGCGAACGACGCGGTCACGTCGTAAGTGCCCAGCGGCACCTCCATCGCCTCACCCTCGAACCAGGTCTCCGACTCGGTTTCTTCGACCCAGGTGATCGGGGCGCCGGTGTCCCAGCCCTCGTTCTCGGGCGTATCGAACATCAGGTTGTAGCGGGCGTGCTGCGTGCCGGCGTCGGCCGCGTCGTTCACCGCGACGTGGCGACGGGTGTAAGCGGCCACCCGCTGGTCCACGCCCGCGATCGACAAGGATGTGGCACCGATGATGGTGATGATCGCGATGAGGATCAGCGCGACGAGCATCGCGTAGCCCTCGCGGCGGGAGCGGGCGCGAAGGGCGATAATGTGACGGTTCACTGCCATTGCAGGGTCCTCATGTTGCGGACGGCCACCTCGGAGCTGAGCACCTGCCGGTAGTAGTGATCCGAGTCGCCCGAGCCGGTGTTGTTGGCCACGGAAAGCGGCGCACCCGCGTAGGCGTCGTTGAGATCCTCGCGGGACGACCGTACCACCACGGTCACGCGGATCATGTAGACGTCGTCGGGGTCGTTCGACGAGTCGCCGTCGCTGTTCGTGTCGAGGCTGTTGTTCCAGGAGCCGCCGCCGCAGGGCTCGTCGGAAGCGAAGCAGTACTCGATCTGCAGGTCTTCCACGTGATCGACCACCGGCACGTCGTCGTCGTCGGGCGACTCGTAGTCGAGATCCATCATCAACACCGGGTGCTCCGTCGAGCCCGCCCCGATGCCGTCGCTGTCGTCGGCGTCGATGTAGAAGGTGATGATCTCCGCGCGGGAGCACTGCACCGCGACCGGCATGTTCTCCCCCGAGGGGCAGATGGCCGCGAAGTCG
>CAYHRZ010000443.1:0-4802 GCA_964359125.1 uncultured Klebsiella sp.
CAGCAGCGGCGCCGCGCGGCCGTGCGCGCGCGGGCGCGCGGCGCGGGACCCCGGCTGCGGCTGTTCGCGGTCGGCGACGACCACGCCCCCGCGGTGGCCCGCGCGAGCGCGGCCGAGGCGGGGCGGCTGGGCCGGGCGCTGCGGCTGTCCCTCGGCGCGCTCAGCCCAGAACCGATCGCCCCCGCTCGGGTGACGCCCGTGGAGGACCGCAACCACCTCGAAAGCCTCGTGCGCTACTGCCTGGTGCAGCCCTCCAAGCACGGGATCGCCGTCCACCCGGCCACCTGGACGGGGTCTTGCTTCCCCGACTTGGTCGGGGCGCGTCGGCTCGCCGGCTTCGAACTCGCGATCACCACGGCACTGCCGCGCTTCCGGACACGATCGGCCTACGCGCACGTGGGGTTGCCGGAACTGCGCATCGGACCCGCGTCCGACGCCGTGCTCCGGGGCGTGGGCCCACAGAAGCTCGCCGCGCTGGCGGCGGAGGCGTTCGGGGCGGGACCGGAACTCGGCGCACGGGACCTGCTCTCCGTCCGGGTCCGGGAGGTGGTGGTGAAGCTCGGTCACGAGATCGGCCTCCGAACAGGCGACGTGGCGGAGGTGCTCTCGCTCACCCCGCGCGGTGTGCAATTGGCCCTGGCCCGCGATGTCGGCCCCGGGCACCGCGCCGACGCCCGGGCCGTCCGCACGCGGGTAGCGCTCGACCTCGCCGTGGCCGTCGCCGGGCCACGCGCGCCCGTGCCCGTCGCGTTGCACGGCAGTGGGCGCGGACGCGCGCCCGGTCCCGGGGCGCGGAGAGGTGCGTAGCCCGCCACGCGGCCGGACGGTGCCGGAGTCCGCTGGGCTCGGGGCGATGGGCGCCGATCCCGCGAAGCAGCTCCGCCGGTTGTCCCTAACCGGTCGAACTGGTTCGTCTGGGTACGAACCAGCTTCGCCGGTTGTCCAGAACCGGTCGACCTGCTTCGCCTGTGCGCGAAGCGGCTCCGCCGGTTGTCCCTAACCGGTCGAACTGGTTCGTCTGGGTACGAACCAGCTTCGCCGGTTGTCCAGAACCGGTCGACCTGCTTCGCCCGGGCGCGCCGGACTTGCGCCAGCACGTCGGGCTCCGCCGCCAGCTCCCCTGCCCTACCCGTCCCAGCGCAGCGTCACGCGGAAGTGGGCGTCATCCGGGTTCCGGGCCAACGACACCACCGCGTTCTGGTCCACCCGCACGCCGAAGTTCACCTCCATCGTCACCGGCGCCGGGGTGCCCTCCACGGAGAGTCCCGCTCCCAGGCGCTCCGCTGCCGCGCGGATCACTTTCACGGCGCTGTCGAGCACGCGGTCAGGGTGCCCCACCCCGCCGGCCGCGTTCTTGTCGACCCCGCCCATGTTCTCGCAGTCGATGAGCAGGGTGTAACGGTCGTCGATTCGGGACTCGAGCAGCATGGGAACTCCGGGGCGTGGTAAGTAGCGCCGCGACATGCCCGACGCACCCGCCCCCGACGCGCCCTGGTGGACGATTCGCTTCGAGGAGCTCTCGGCCCTCCACCCCTCGTTCAACGACCCGGTCGACGACCGCGCCGAGTTGGAGGTGGAGTTCATCTTGCGGCTGGCGGGCAACCCGGCCGGCGCCCGGGTGCTCGACGTCGGCTGCGGTGGCGGTCGGCACGCGATCTTGCTCGCCGAGCAGGGACACAGCGTCGTGGGGATCGACCTCTCGCCCCGCATCCTGCGCATCGCCCGCGAGCGCTGGGACGAGCGCAACCCAGCCGACCCCAAGTCGGCGATCCACGCGCCAGTGTGGATGCCAGGCGACATGCGCTGGCTCCCCGCCGGCGGCCCCTACGACCTGGCGCTCTTGATGGACGGCACCTTCGGCATGTTCGACGACGACGCCGAGCACCTCCGCGCCCTGGGCTCCGTGGCCGAACAACTCCGTCCCGGCGGGCACATCGTGGCGGTCACGATGAACCCCTACCACTGGTCGGGGCGGGCGCGGGCCATCCACATCCCGCCGGGCGCCATCGCCGACGACATCGACGTCATCCGCAGCTACCGCTTCGACGCCGCCCGGGGTCGCAACGAGGAGCGGGTGGTGGTGTTCAAGGACGGCGAGCGCTTCGAGCCCCCGATGCAGAGCCTGCGGACCTGGACGCCGCCGGAGCTGGTGAGCCTGTTCCGCGCCGCCGGCTTCCACCAGGTCCGCGTGCACGGTTCGGAGGGGTGGTCCGTGCCCGAGGAGCGCATGCCGGTGCATCCCACCGAGAGCGTGTGGTTGTGGACGGTGGCGACGCTCTGAGCGGCACGCCCCGGGGGCGGCTAGATTGACGCCCGCTCGGAGTCGTCGATGTTGAGCCTGGTGCTGGCCCTTGCCGCCTTGCCTGCTTGCGACGGTGAGCGGGCCGAGGATTCGCCCAAGGCCGCCGACTCCGGCTGTGGCGGCGACTGCGACTCGGCCACCGACTCGGGTCGGGACAGCCCACCGGTCGACAGCGCCGACACCGGCGAGACCGGCGACTCAGGCGACAGCGCCGCCGACACGGGGGGCGACACCGCCTCCGACACCGGGGCGGACACCGGCAGCGAGACCGGCGACACCGCCGAGCCACCGGGGGGCCCGGGCATCGTCCTGTTCATCGGCGACGGCATGGGCGTCCACCACGTCGAGGGCGGCGGCATGTACCTGACCGGGAGCGCGGGCTCGCTCACGATGGAGACGCTGCCGTACGAGGGCCGCCTCCGCACCGCGTCGTTGTCGGGCCTCACCGACTCGGCCGCGTCGTCCACCGCGCTCGGCACGGGCACCAAGACCTACAACGGGCGCCTAGGCATCGACCGCGACGGTCTCGACGTGGAGAACCTGGTGGAGCGTGCCCGTGCCCGGGGGATGCTCACCGGGGTCGTGACGACTGACTCGCTCACCGGGGCCACGCCCTCCGCACAGGTGGTGCACGTCGACGACCGGGGCGACGGCGCGACCATCGCGGCCGCGTACCTCGGGGCGATGCCGGACCTGGCCCTCGGCGGTGGTTACCTCGACTTCGAGGACGCGCTCTCCACCGCGTCGGTCAACCTCGTCCAGACCGCGACCGACCTGGCTGCCGCCAGCAGCGACGGCAGGCCCCTCCTGGGCTTGTTTGCCGACGACACCTTCCCGTTCGTGGTCGAGGGTTACGACGCCGAACAGCCCACGCTCGCGGAGATGACCACGGCCGCCCTCGACTGGCTCGACGGGGACCCGGAGGGGTTCTTCCTCGTGGTGGAAGGCGCCCGGATCGACCACGCCAGCCACGCCAACATGGAGGACCTCGTGTACGACGAGGTGCTCTCCTTCGACGACGCCGTCGCGGCGGCGGTGTCCTGGGCGAGCAGCCGCGACGCCACCATCGTGGTGACGGCGGACCACGAGTGCGGGGGGCTGACGCTCGGGGCCAGCGGCGGCGCGGGCGTCGTCCCCGAGACCACGTGGCGCTGGGGCAAGCACACCAACGCACGCGTCCCGGTCTACGCCAGCGGCACCCTCGCAGCGGCCCTCGACGGCCTGGACGACGACCAACTCTGGGTGTACGAGGTGCTGGCCGCGAGCATCGACGGCGCCGCCAGCGTCGCCGCGCCCACCGTCCCCACGCTGGTCGACGGGCACACGGCCGACCTTGGCACCGTCGTCACCACCCAGGTGTGGACGACGTCCTTCGGCAGCGCCTACAACCAGCTTGACGCCCTCTACGTCACCGCCGACACCGACGGGCTCTACGTGGGTGTCGACGGCGTGTTCGAGCGGGGCAACAACACGACCCTGGTGATGGTGGACCTCGACTACGGCGGGGGCACCGGCTGGGGCGCCGACGCCACCCTCACCGACACCCTCGGCCCGCTCGACGCGGTCGTCACCGCCACCGGGCTGGACCTCGCCATGTCGGGTCTCGGTTTCGACGCCGTGGCCGGGAGCATCGGCGCCGAGGAGGTGGAGGGCGGGATGATCGTCGAGTACGCGGGCCTGCGCGGACTCACCGGCGACATCGGCGCGGAGTACGACTTCGGCTGGTGGGACATGAGCTCCAACTACGACGACGGCAACGTGGCGGAGGGTGCCCCGGCCGCCGACGCGCTGGGCACCGGCCTGACGGAGAATGGCCTCGAGATGTTGTTGCCCTGGGACGCGCTCTTCCCCTCGGGCATCCCGGCGGCCGGGACCGAGATCGGCGTCGTGGTCCTCCTCGTCAACGACGACGGGAGCTACACGTCCAACCAGGCCCTGCCGCCGCTTTCGTCGTCGTCGGACCCCGGCGACGACCCCGCCAGCATCGAGTCCGCCGTGGTGCTGGGCATCGACGGCACCGGCGTAGTCGTGACCGCGGCCTCCGTCCTTCCCTGATCGGCGCGGACGCTCACCGGTTGGCTTGTTAGTCCCGCCCCACGCCCGGGAAGCCCATGCCGCTTGAGATCCGCCTGTTCGCGGGGAACGCCAACGTCACCCTCGCCCGCTCCATCGCCGAGAACCTGTCGCTGCCGCTGGGAAACGCCCGGGTCACCCGGTTCTCCGACGGGGAAACCCAGGTGGAGATCGAGGAGAACGTTCGCGGCCGCGACGTGTACCTGGTCCAGTCCACGTCGGCGCCGGCCAACGACCACATCATGGAGTTGCTGATCCTGGCCGACGCCTGCAAGCGGGCCAGCGCCGGCCGGGTCACGGCGGTGATCCCCTACTACGGCTACTCGCGCCAAGACCGCAAGGTGGCGCCCCGGGCGCCGATCAGCGCCAAGCTGGTCGCCGACATCATGACCACCGCGGGCATCCAGCGGGTGGTGACGATGGACCT
>CAYHRZ010000444.1:0-4785 GCA_964359125.1 uncultured Klebsiella sp.
CGGGCCCCCGTCAATTCCTTTGAGTTTCAACCTTGCGGCCGTACTCCCCAGGCGGCATGCTTAACGCGTTAACTACGCTACCGACGGATTTTAAACCGCCAACAGCTAGCATGCATCGTTTACGGCGTGGACTACCAGGGTATCTAATCCTGTTTGCTCCCCACGCTTTCGTGCCTGAACGTCAGTAATGGGCCAGGAAGCCGCCTTCGCCGCCGGTGTTCCTCCTGATATCTACGAATTTCACCTCTACACCAGGAATTCCACTTCCCTCTCCCATACTCTATCCGGGTAGTTTTGAGCGCAATTCTGGGGTTGAGCCCCAGGCTTTCACGCCCAACTTACCCAGCCGTCTGCGCACGCTTTACGCCCAGTAAATCCGAGTAACGCTTGCACCCTCTGTATTACCGCGGCTGCTGGCACAGAGTTAGCCGGTGCTTTCTCACGGGGTACCGTCAAGGATTGCTCCTTTCGTCCCTCCCGACAGAGCTTTACAACCCGAAGGCCTTCATCACTCACGCGGCGTGGCTGCGTCAGGCTTTCGCCCATTGCGCAATATTCCCCACTGCTGCCTCCCGTAGGAGTCTGGACCGTGTCTCAGTTCCAGTGTGGCTGATCATCCTCTCAGACCAGCTACCCATCGTACCCTTGGTAGGCCGTTACCCCACCAACTAGGAATAAATAATGGGACGCAGGCTGCTCTCCCGGCGCATTGCTGCTTTCACCTTTCGGCGTCATGCGGAATTAGCCATGGTTTCCCACGGTTGTTCCCCACCAGGAGGCACATTACCTACGCGTTACTCACCCGTTCGCCGCTGGGAACCGAAGTTCCCCGCTCGACTTGCATGTGTTAAGCCCGCCGCTAGCGTTCACTCTGAGCCAGGATCAAACTCTCCAGTTTGAACCTGTTCCGCGCCCGGCGGCTAAGCCGGGAACGAATCAAAACTCTATTCGAACTTTCGTAACTGCTACCAGTTTTTCAAAGACCGCCGACGTTCCTTCCGACCGGAGTCGGGGGGGTTCGTCTGAGCCCCGCGCAGTTATCAGCACCGGTAGTGGCCGTCAAGAAAGTTTTTTCTCGGCGGCGGGGTGCTGGTTGCAGCGGGGATCCGGCTGCTATCGAGACCGCGTGGCCTCGTCAAGGCGCTAGGGCGCCTCGGTGGGGATCCACGCGTCGACACATTCCAGGTCCAGCGCGTCGACCGCGCCGTCGTCGTCGTTGTCGAGGCCGTCATTGCACTCGCCGACGCCCAAGCCCAGCTCGGTGCTCGTGGCCGCCGTGCAGTCGGGGTCCGCGACGTCCGTCCAGCCGTCGCCGTCGTCGTCTGCGCCGTCGTTGCAGCTGCTTTCGCCGACGCCCACCTCAGCGGTGTCGTCGAGGCAGTCAGGGTCGTCGGAGTCGGCCCAGCCGTCACCGTCGTCGTCGAGTCCGTTGACGCAGCCGTCCGCGAACATCTCGGAGTCTCCACGCTGGCAGTCGGCGTCGTCCTCGTCGCGGAAGCCGTCGCCGTCGTCGTCCTTGTTGTTGTTGCAGTTGTACTCGTCGTTGTCGACGCCGTCCTCGCAGTCGAGGTCGGCGGCGTCGACCAGCCCGTCGCCTTCGTTGTCGACGCCGTCGTTGCAGGCTGTGCCGGTGGTGCCCAGCTCCTCCTCCCCCGCCAGGCAGTCGGGGTCCACGTCGTCGACCCAGCCGTCGCCGTCGCCGTCGGCGCAGTCGTGGCAGGTGTCGTCGGTGGGGTTCTTCCACTCGTAGAAGCCGAAGTCGCCCGTGACGTACGTGAAGGCCACCGGGCCCGCGTCGGATTGCACGGTGTACTCGGTGACGCGCTGGAACTCGACGATGAGGTAGCCAGCGTCGTCGGTCGGTGCCGCGAGCGAGGAGAACTGCCCGCCACCCGCCGGGGGGGTGATGGTGGCGAACTGGTACATCACGGAGGCGGGCACGCTCAAGGTCGAGTACCGGCTCACCTTGTTGCGGCTCTCTTCCACCTCGTACGACTGGTAGTCGTCAGGAACGGTGATGGTGGCCCTGGTGGGGTAGGCGATGCCGCCGAACCACCCCATCGAGAGCTGGGTGAGGCTCACCCGCACGTAGGTGCGGTACCCGAGCACCTGCCCTTCGACGTCGGGGTAGTCAACGTCGTCGCCACCGTCGGGGGTGTCGATGGGGCTGACCTTCCACTCGAAGGTGAAGGCGTCATCCGCGAGGTCCTCGCCGTCGTCGTCCTTGTCGAAGCAGTGCTCCATGATCGACAGGCCCCAGAGGTCGGCCGCGCCGGCCCCGTCGTCGCCGATCAGCGACACGAAGCCGCCCGTGTTGTAGACCACCAGGGGCTCAGGGAGCACCAGTGGTAGGTCGTCGACGCCCACGTCGTCCATGTCGAGCCGCACCTCGACGGGTTCGAGGCCATCGCGCGACGACGCGAAGAAGTTCTGGTCGACCGGCCAGTCGGCACCGTAGATGTAGTCGGGAACACCTTCCTCGGTGATGCGAGCACACATCTCGAGTTCGTCGACGTCGTAGAGGGTGCCCTCGTCGCACTCGCCGCCGCTGGCCTTCGTCACCTCGGGCAGGCCGCTGCCATAGAGCACGTAGGGGGCTGGCGCGTCGGCCTCGCCGCCGCCGTAGCGGTACGTAGCCGTCTCCGCGAGGTCGACGCAGACCGGATCTTCGTCGGCGTAGTAGCGATTCTTCAAGCGCACCCGGCCCAGGTCCACGTGGAAGTTCTCGACCTGGGCGGCGTACGCCACCTCGCCAGGGCGCTGCACCCGCCACTCGCCGGCGCTGAGGTCGGTAGCGCCGAAGAAGCCCTGGTAGGCCGACCCGAGACGGGGGTAGGCGAAGTTCAGCGCCTCCGCCGTGCCGTCGATGCCAGTATTGCCGATGTAGGCGATCTCCTTGCAACCGGTCTCGCCGTAGGTGTCGTCGAGACGACCGGAGAGGCCTCCGTAGCAACTCTCCCAGAAGTTGTTGACGAGGATGTAGCCCACGACGTCGCTGCCATCGATGCTGCCATCCTGCCCCGGGATCTCGTCACTCCCTGCCGAGGACTCGAGCAGGTCGGGGCCCATGTCGAACAAGAACGGCGCCTGCGCCATGCCGTTGACCGTGCCCACCGTGACGTTCACCGAACCGCCGCCCATCGGACCCTGCGGTACGGTGACGACGAGCTGGGTATCGGACACCGACACGATGGTGGCGTTGCGGTTGCCGAACTGGACCATCAAGTCGTCGGCGCTGTCGCCAAAACCGCTGCCGTCGATCGTGACAACCACGCCGCCCACGTTGCCGTTCTGCTCGTCGGCATCGATGCCGTCGATGGTCGGCGGGCTACCCGTCGCACCGTCGTAGTAGCCAACCTGGTCGGAAGGAATGATGCCGCAGCCCACCAGGGCGAGCAGCACGGGCGTGTACAAGCGCATCGGGATCACTCCTCGTACCAGAAACGACCGATGTCGATGGCGCGGGTGGCCACCTTGATCGGCGTGATTTCCTTGCGATTTCCGTAGTTGTCCATCGCGGCGGGCACGGCCACCTCAGCCTCCGTCGAGCGGCCGAAGTAGAACACCGCGCCCTGGGCACCGTGCGCGCGGGCGTAGGTGATGGCGTCGCTGATCATGGTGTTGGTCAGCGCGAACTCGCCGTCGTCCTTCATCCGGCACGTGACCTCGGCCATGTTGTGGAACGGGTCCCCGCGCATGGCGGGGACGTAGTCGCCGTCCTCGTCGAGGTGCGCGTCGTCGAAGGCATAGCTGCCGCCCTCCTCGCAGGCCGTGGGGGCGCGGCGCCCTTCCGGCACCGACGCCTCCGAGGAGATGAGCCCGTCCCGCTGAGCGTCGCCCCAGGCGCGACCGACGCTCGACGGCGCCTCCTCGAAGACCACCTCCTCCAGGTAGTTCGGGTCGGCCTGGTCGACCGGGCCCAGGAACCGCACGGCGAGGTGCACGTACTCGTCGCTGCGCGCCTCGTTGGGCTCCCAGCGGAACCGCACGACACCATCGTCGGTGTCCCAGGGGCCGGTGTAGATCTGCCCGACGTTGGCCGGGTCGCTCATGTTGGGAGCCTGCGTGAGCGCGTCGACGCACTCAGCGGCAGACTGCGGGTCGCTCACGAGGTGGCCAGCGAAGGCCAGGCAGCTGCGCTCCACCTCCGTCGCCGAGTCGAGCACGTTGCCGTAGCCGTCGTAACGCGGACCCGCCCACTCGACCTGGACGCCACCGGGGTAGCTGGGGAGCGTGAGCTTCGTGTTGCCCACGGAGCCGCTGGGCACCGGGACTGCGCCCAGCGGGGCGTTTTCGGGGATCTGTCCCCCGGGGAAGCGGAAAACCACCTCCTGCCCGGACGGGAAGGTGGCGGGCCGCACGACCACGCGCTCCATGTCGGTGATTTTGTCCGACGAACCAGGAATGTTACCGTATTGCGGCGTCTGCACCCAGGCGTCGATGCCCGAGTAGTAGGCGAACGCGTCCTGGTTGTCGGCCGGGTACTGGCCTGGGTAGCGTTCCAGGCGGAGGCCGCCCGTCCCGTCTTCGGTGACCAGTTCCATCCAGTGGCCCACGTCGATGGTCTTGAAGCTGCCGATGGGGCCGCTCGCCTCGAAGGTGGTGTAGCA
Source organism: uncultured Klebsiella sp. (assembly GCA_964359125.1). Taxonomy (GTDB): domain Bacteria; phylum Myxococcota_A; class UBA796; order UBA796; family SXON01; genus SXON01. The sequence goes on from CAYHRZ010000444.1 coordinate 4,611, forward strand.
GGTGTCTTCTGCCTCGGGCGGCACCGAGGTGACCCCGCCCAGGGCGTCGGCCGCCTCGAGCTTCTCGGTGAACAGGTAGGAGAAGCCGTAGACGGCCGCGTATGGAGGCGCGTAGCCCACCATGTTGGGGCCAACCTCGTCGAAGCTGCCCAGTTGCATCATCGCCAGCGACAAG
>CAYHRZ010000445.1:0-4783 GCA_964359125.1 uncultured Klebsiella sp.
ACGAGAGCCGGAGCGGCGGCAGGATGAAGCCCTGGGTCACCAGCGTGCCCACCAGCAAGTAGACGCCCACCACCAAGCCGCCCAACGTGTAGACCTGGCGCGCCCGCTGCGCGTAGAAGCCCTCGCCGTCGTCGGGATCGGGCCAGGCGAAGACGGCGGTCACGATGAGGACAGCGGCGGTGAGCAGTGCCGTCGCCGCCGTCGAGAACAACGGCGCCGCGTAGTAGATCGCGCCCAGCCACATCACCACGCCGAAGCTCTTCTTCACGAGCACCATGTAGGCGCCACGCTTCGGCATCCAGCCACTGGCGGCCCCCGTGACGAGGAAGATCATGCCCATCCCGAGCGAGAAGGCAAACATCAGCGCCGCGCCCATGGCCAGGGCGCCGATGGACCCGGCGTCGCCGCCCCCGGTGGCGATCACGCCGAGGATGCCGAGCACCACCGGGCCGCTGCACGGCCCCGCCAGCACCGCGCCGATGAGCCCGAACACGAAGGCGACGAGGAAACCGCCACGCTGGTCGTAGCCCGAGATCTTGCTCTGGATGAACCCCGGTACTTGCAGGTCGAAGAACCCGAACATCGACAGGCCGAGCACGAAGAACAACGCGCCGATGCTGCCGAGCACCCAGGGGATCTGCAGCCAACTGCCGAACAGGGCCCCGGTGACCCCCGCCATGACCCCCAGCGAAGTGTAGACCAGGGCCTGCCCGAGCACGTAGGCGGCCGACAACAAGACCGCTTCGACCCGGGAAGTATTGCCCCGCGCGCCGATGATCCCGAGGGTGATGGGCACCATCGGCAACACGCAGGGCGTGAACGACACCGCCACGCCGCCGAGGAAACAGAACAACAAGAGCGCGAGGGTGCCCTGGGCGGCGGCGGCCGCGAAGGCGTCCCCACCGTCGGGGGGCCCAGCAGAGGAAGCCGACTCGACGACGGTGCCGGCCGTGGCCGTGGGGACCGTCCCCACGCCGGCGTCGATGGTCACCGGGACCTTCACGGCCTCCGTGGTGGGCATCAGGCACAGCGAAACCCCCTTGCAGGCCTGGTAGCCGACGTCGATCGTGACCGTGACCGCGCCAACCGGCCCGCTCACCGGCACGACCATGTCGAAGTCGTGGACGAAGTCCTCCCGCGCCGTGCCATCGGCCTCGCTCCCCGTCTTCTCGCCCGCCGGGAGCTGGGGCTCGCCGAGGGTGTAGCCCTGCGGCTCCACCAGCGTCGCCGACATGAACATCTTGTTGAGGTGCCAGTCGCCCTGGAGATCCACGTGCACCGTGGCGGTGCCCGCCGGTCCCTCCTTGCCGGAGAACACCACCGCGATCTCCTGGGCCGGGTCCTGCGCGGCGGCGCTGGCGATGCCGGGCACCGCGCCCACCCCGGCCACGCCCACCCGCGCCTGCAAGCGATCCTCCCGGGCGGGGTAGCAGAGGCCCTCCCGGCAGGCCTGGTGGGTGACCAGGAGCTTGACGACGTACTCGCCGGCGGCACTGACGGGGATGCGCGCGGGCAGTTGGACGGCGACGTCGCCCTCGTACACCTCGCGCTGCTTGCTCGGATTCGCCGGGTCGGCTCGCAGCATGCCCGGGGGTTCGACCGGTGGCCCGAAGCTCAGGCCGGCGGCGTCCTCGACGTCGATCGTCACCATGTCGGCGTAGACGTGGTGCCCCGAGGGGATCGACAGTTGCACGCCGATCGGCACTTCCGCCCCAGGCGATCCCAACGCCGCCGCGACCTCGACGCGAACGGGCGACTCGACGGCCAGGGCCAGCGTCGTCCACAGGGCAAGGAGGCAAGCGAACACCGAACGCTCCGACGTGTGACGGCGCTAACACGCCACCGGGGCCGCCTTGTCCCCTGGTGATAGCAGCGCGCCATGCGCGTGGCGGTGCTCATACCGGTGCTCAACGAGGAGGAGGCGCTGCCGCTGGTGCTGGCCGCGCTGCCGCGCGACGTCCACGTCGTGGTGTGCGACAACGGCTCGACCGACCGCTCCCCGGAGCTGGCCGCCGGCCTCGGCGCCACGGTCGTGTCGTGGCCGCGCCGCGGCTACGGTGGTGCGGTGCTCGCGGGGATCCGCGCCCTGGCGGAGCATCCCCCCGACGTGGTGGTGGTGCTCGACGGCGACCACAGCTTCGACGCCGCCGACCTCCCATCCCTGCTCGGGCCCATCGAGCGGGGCGAGGCCGACTTCGTGCTCGGGGAGCGGCTGTCGCTGGCCGAAGCCGGGGCGCTGACCCCCCAGCAACGCGTGGGCAACCGTTTGGCCAACGCCCTGATCCGCGCCAACACCGGTCACGCTTACCGCGACCAGGGCCCCTTCCGCGCCATCCGCTACGACCGCCTGCTCGCCCTCGGCATGAGCGACCTCACCTGGGGCTGGAACGTCGAGATGCAGATGAAGGCGGTGCACCACGGCCTGCGGATCCTGGAGGTGCCGGTTCGCTGCCGACCGCGGGTCGGCACGTCGAAGATCAGCGGCACGCTGAGCGGGGTGGTCCGCGCCGGCGCCAAGATCACCTACGCCTGCTGGCGCTACCGCGGTTGAGGCGACTTCCTAGGTCGGCGCGCGACCCATGCTCCGGGGCCAGGGCCAGAGGATGCCCTCGCCGCTCCACACCGCGCCGAGGTTGCGCAGGTCGAAGAGCGTGGTGACCCGGCTGTCGCCCACGGCCACCCAGTTGCCGAGGGGGAAGAGGCGCAGTTCGAGCAGGGCCGAGGTGCCCGCCAGCGCCCGCCAGGCGTCACCCACCTCGACGAGCACCGGTCCGGTGGGCAGGTCGCCTTCCCCCGCCCCGATGGACGGCCAGGCCAGCGGCGGGATGGAGCCGTCGACGTCGCGGTGCTGCTGCCAGGACGCGTCCGCCGCCACCCCCGGCGCCGCGCGGAGGATGGCGTCCAACCTCGCCCCGCTGGCCAACAGGCCGGCGGCGGGCACCGACGAACCCGGTTGCAGCTCGGTGGCGCCGCTCGCGCTCGACGAGGGGGGCTCCGCGGTCCACGCGCCCCCGACCAGGCGCCACCGTCCCTCCCCGGTCTGGGCCTCGCAGGGCCCCTCGCAGTCCATCCCCGCGTGCACCCCCCAGCGCGCGTCGACGACCACGCCGCCCTCGCGCGTGAGCGACACGCCGTGTCGCGACCAGTCGATACCGCTCGGTCCGATGACGGGCAACGTCGGCAGCGGCTCCGGCGCGCCCTTGCCAAACGACAACAAGTACCCTGGTAGTTCCGCGCCATCGTAGGTGACGAGGAACCGGGGCGCACCCGGGACCAGCACCAGCGCCACCGGGCAGGCCGGCAGGCTCGCCAGCGGCGTGACCCCGAGGTCCGGCGCGTGCAACACCCCCAGTTCGCACCCTCCCTCCGTGGGCCGCGCCCACACCCAGTCGGCCGGCAGCGCACCCGGGGCGACCGGGACGATCACCGCCGGGTCGTTCCCCTCGTCCGCCACCACCGCGTCGGCCACCGCCGCCGCCTCCGCCGCGGCGCCCACGTCGACCGCCGGCACCGGCGCCGCCTCGACCTCCACCACCTCTGGCCCCGAGGAACCCTCGATCAAACTACAACCAGCTACCAACGTGAAACTGAGCACTGACGATCCTCCTGGGGTCGGAGGTTAAGCGTTAAGCCTTTCCGGCAAAGTCGGCGTTCGCCTGTAGCGCGCCGTGCCGAGGTCGGCACCGCGCCCCCGGTCGGCGACGATAGAACGGGCGCCATGATCGTCATCTTCGCGCGCGTGCCCGAGCCCGGCCAGACCAAGACCCGCCTCGTACCTGCACTAGGTCCGGTGGGTGCCGCTCACCTCGCCGCCGCGATGACCGGCGACGTGGTGGACACCGTACGTTCCACCGGCCTCCCCTTCCGCGTGGCGCTGGCCGGCGACCCGGGTCACCCGTGGGTGCGCACGCTCGACTGCGAGGTGGAGCCGCAAGCCGAGGGCGACCTCGGCCGACGCCTGCAATACGCCCTGCGCGACGGCGGCGTGGCCATCGGCACCGACGCCCCCACCCTCCCGACCGCGCTGCTCCTCGAGGCGCACGGTTCCACGGCCGACGTGGTCCTCGCGCCGGCCTTCGACGGCGGCTACGTCCTCGTGGGGGTCCGGGATCCCGCCGACATCTTCGACCTCGTGCCCTGGTCGTCGCCGAGCACATTTGCTCGCCAACACCAGAGGGCCCTCGACCTGGGCCGCAGTGTGCGGGTGCTGCCATTCTGGTACGACGTCGACGAGCCGACCGACCTGGATTTCCTGTCGCGACACATCGGCACCCTACCGGACCGGGTGGCCCCGAGGACGCGCGCCTGGCTGGACAACGGGCGCGCCGGGGGGTGAGCGGCGGGGCCTCGCCACCCACGCGAGGGCGGCGAGCGCCACCACGACGCGTCCGCCCGCAGCGGGATCGCCGACGCCGTTGCACGCACAACCGGCACCCGGCGCCGCCCGGTCGCCGAGATCGAGTTCGTCCAGGGTGACGCCCGGGCCCGTGGCCTCGACGTAGTCGAGCAGGAAGCCGTCGCCCTCCAGGCCCACCAACTCCACGTCGTGCCACCCCTCGGCCACGGCCCACTCGACGAGGGGCGCATCGCCGACCAAGCCCCGGCTGGTGCCGTCGATGAACACCTCCACCACGGCCCCGTCCACCAAGTGGCCGACGACCGCGAGCCGGTCGCCGCGCACCGAGACGCTCACCTTGCAGCCGGGCCCGATACGCCGCGCCGTCCCCTCCACCGCGCCCGCCCAGGGCTCCGAGTCGGCGCAGTCGGCATGCTCCAGGAGCCC
>CAYHRZ010000446.1:0-4765 GCA_964359125.1 uncultured Klebsiella sp.
GGAGGGCGCCGCGGTGGCCCCCTCGCTCGCGCCGGTCGCGCCGTCGCCGTTGACGGTGATGTTGAGGTCGTTGCCGCCGCCGCTCAGGCCCTCGAGCTGGGAGACGAGATCGCCACAGCAGCAGAAGCCACTGGCGAAGATGACGGTCGCGACGGGGAGGAGAATCTTCACGGTGGCCCCAGGAAATCGCGGCGAGCCTACTCCATCGCGGCACCGCAGGCTACCCTCCGGCGATGCTTTGGTTGCTGGGCTGCGCCCCCGACACCCTCCCCGATTCCGGCACGGGCCCCGCCACGCGCGAGGTGCCCTGGTCGCGGGAGCGCGCGCCGCTCGACGAGTCGGTCGACCAGCGCGACGTGCTGCGGTCGATCGTCCACCTCCACAGCCCGCTGTCCCACGACGCCTGCGACGGCCACGAGACGGCGACGGAGCCCTGTCTCGCCGACTTCCGCGCGGGTCTCTGTGATGCCGCCATCGACGTGGCCTTCGTCACCGACCACCCGTCGATGGCTGCCGAGCACAGCTACGAGGAGCTCTTCAACCTGCAAGAGGGCGACGAACTCGTCGACGGCGTGGCCAGCCGCATGACCTGCCCCTCCGGGCACCAGGTCACGTTCCTCCCCGGCATCGAAGACGAGTTGATGCCGGTGGCGCTGGACCGCCACGTCGCCAGCACGGCGGAGGAGAACGACGCGCTCTACAACCGCTACGACGCGGAGTCTCTGGCGGCGAGCGTGGCGGCCGGGGGCATCGTGCTCCAGGCCCACACCGAGGGACGAACCCTGGACGAGCTCCTGGAACGCCAGGCCTGGGGCCAGTCAGGCGTGGAGATCTTCAACCTCCACGCCATGGTGGATCCCACCAAGCGGGAGGAGGACCTCGGCCTGGGCGGACTGGACTACCTCACGGCGGCCGGCCCCTTCATCTCCGGCGACAACCAGGCGGAGCCGGACCTCGTCTACCTGGCGATCTACGAGGAGCAGACCGTTTCGGTGCAGCGGTGGGATGCGCTGAACGCCGTGGCGCCGTCGCTGGGCACCGCCGGTACCGACGCCCACCAGAACGCGCTGCCGATGGCCATGCCCGACGGCGAGCGGGTTGACAGCTACCGGCGGATGGTGTCGTGGTTCGCGAACTACCTCGTTCCCACCGACGATAGCCCCGCCGCGCTGGACCAGGCGCTGCGGGATCGCCAGAGCTACGTCGTGTTCGACAGCCTGGGCACCCCCACGGGTTTCGACTTCGCCTACGGCGACCAGCACTTCGCGGGCGCGGGCGCCCCCGGGGGCGTGCTCTCCGTCGCCTGTCCCACCCTCGCCGACAGCACCCCGTTCATGGGGGAGATGCCGGAGATTTCGGCCACCCTCTACCGTGACGGCAGCCCGTGGAGCACCGGCTGCGGCGACCACGCCGTCACCGAGGCGGGGGTGTACCGCGTCCGGGTCGACATCGTCCCGCACCACCTCGCTGGCTTCCTGGGCACGGCCACCGACCTCGTCCACGCCTACCCCTGGATCTACAGCCAGCCCGTCATCATCCGGTAGTCAACCGCGCCGGGCGTTGACGATCCCCCAGGGTTCGACTACCCTCCCCGCGTTCCGGGAGCGCCCGTGCGCACGTCTGCGATGGTTGTGGTGTCTGCCTCTTGCGCGCTCGGCCTCCAGGCCTGCGAAGGCTGCAACGACACCGAGATCAGCCCCGTCCTCGACGAGACGAAAGACGTGTTCGACAACGACGCGGGCTCCTGGCTCGCCATGGCGACGACGCCCGACGGCAAGCCGGCGGTGGCGTACTACGACCGCACCATGGACGCCCTCGGCTACGCAGTCGGCACCGTGGCGGCCGACGGCACGGCGACGTGGGCCCGGGAGGAGGTCGACTCGTACCCCGACGACAACGGCCTCAACCCCGGCGACGCGGGCCAGTACGCGTCGATGGCCATCGCCAACGACGGGCAGGTGTGGATCTCCTACCAGGACGCCTCCAACGGGGTGATGAAGTACGCCCACAAGGCCGACGGCACCTGGGACGTGGGCATGGCCGACGCCGGCCAGGGGCCCACCCCCGACGGCGGCCGGTGGACGTCGCTCGCTCTCGCCGGCAGGGGCAACCCCGTGGCCGCCCACCACGACAACGGCAAGGGCAACCTCCGCGTGGCCCACTGGAACGGCGCATCGTTCGCCGGCGAGGTGGCCGCCGAGGGCGAGGCCTACGACCCGCCCGACACCGCGGCGGACCCGAGCATGGCGTCGGCCGACGTGGGCGAGTACGCGCGGCTGGCGATCGCGTCCGACGGTACCGAGCACATCGCCTATTACGACCGGGCATTCGGCGCGCTGCGGCTCGCTAGCGGGAAGGCCGGGAGCTACACCGTCACCACGGTCGACGACGACGGCGACGTGGGGCAGTGGCCGTCCATCGCCTTCGACGGGTCCACGATGTGGATCGCGTACCACGACGTTGCCAACCAGGACCTCAAAGTGGCCACGGGCTCCCCGGGCAACTTCACCGTCGAGGTAGTCGACAGCGCCGATCACGTGGGCGCCGACACCCACATCTTTGTCGACGATGGCGCGGTGGGGGTCGTCTACTTCGACGGCTTCAACAACGACATGAAACTGGCCCGGCACTCGGGCGACGGCTGGACGACCGACACGGTGGCGGGCAGCACGGGCGCTCTCGGCTACCACAACGAGTCGGTGCGCATCGGCAGCACCCGGTACGCCGCCTGCTACGACTTCACCGCCCGCAACATCTACTTCACCGCCCTGCCCTAGGCGTCGGTGATCGTCGTCCTCCCAGGATTGTTCGCCCACGCCCTGGTGGGCGTGGCGCTGGCCGGCGACGTGCGCGTAGACGTCATCGACGTGGGCCAGGGCGACGCGATCCTCATCCGGACGCCCGCCCAGAAGACCATCCTGGTCGACGCCGGCGATCGCGACAGCAACGTGCTGGCGTCCCTCGCCGGACTGGGCGTCGACCACCTCGACCTGGCCATCGCCAGCCACCCCCACGCCGATCACATCGGGCAGATGGAGGCGGTGATCCGGGCGTTTCCGCCAAAAGTCTACGTCGACAGCGGCCTAGCGCACACCACGCAGACCTACGAGGGGTTGATGCGGGCCGTCGAGGAGAACCCGGCGATCACCTACCGCCAGGGGATTCGCGACACGGTGTTCAACCTGGACGACGGGGCGAAACTGGAGGTGCTCCTGCCGGGCACCACCCGCTTCTCCAACACCCGTTCGGACCTCAACAGCAACTCCGTGGTCGTGCGACTCACGCACGGCGACGACTGCTTCTTGCTCACCGGCGACGCCGAGGAACCGACGGAGCGCGCGCTGGTGAGCATGGACGTGGGCCCCTGCGACGTGCTGAAGGTGGCCCACCACGGCAGCAACCACAGCAGCGGCAGCGCGTTCCTCGCGGCGGTGAAGCCTTCGATGGTGGCGATCAGCGTGGGGGCCGGCAACCGATACGAGCACCCCGGCGACGAGACGATGGACCGCCTGGCCTCCACGGGCGCGACCATCTACCGGACGGATCGCGACGGCACGATCACCTTCACGTCGTCCGGGGACGGCATCACCGTGGCCACCGCCAAGGCCGAGAACCAGCCCGCCACGATGGTGCCCGTGGCGGGCATGCCACGGCCAGAAGCCGAGGGCGGCGCGGTCGAGTCCCCCACGCCAGCGGGGACCGCGCCCGTCGTGGCGGGACTCGACGCGGGGGACGCGGCGACTTGCCCGTTCCCAGCGTCGCGGAAGTCGGAGGTGTTCCACGAGGCCGGCTGCGGCAACGCCGCCAAGATCAGCAGCGGCAACCTCACCTGCTACGCGTCCAAGGAGGAGGCGGAGAAGGCTAACAAACGATCGGCCGGGTGCTGTCACCCATGATCGTGCTGGACCGGGTCGAGGGGGCGCGCGCCGTCCTGGTGGTGCAGGGCGAGCGCATCGAGTGGCCCCTGTGCGCCCTGCCGCCGGGTGCGCGCGAGGGCGACATCTTCGCGCTCGTCCGCGACGACGGTGCCACGAAATCGCAAAAAGAAGACGCCGAGGCCCGGCTGGCGCGTCTCCGGGCGCGGGGACCCCAGGGCCCGGATACCATCGACCTCTAGACCCGGTCCAGCCATGCTCTTCTTCGTCCTCGCCGCGCTCGCCGGCGCGCTCGTCGACATCAACAACGCCGACGCCGTCACGCTGGAGTCGCTGCCGGGGATCGGCGAGTCGACCGCCGCCAAGATCATCGCCTACCGCGAGAGCAACGGCCCCTTCGCGTCGGTCGACGACCTCGACGCCGTCAGCGGCATCGGGGAAAAGACGATGGAGAAGCTGCGTCCACTCGTAACCGTCAGCGCCCCCGCCACGGGCGGGACCCGCGCCGCGGCGGCGACGGCGGCGACGGGGGAGACGGCGGAGACCGCCCCGGATCCCGCCTCCCCGGCGGCGGCAACGGCGGCCACCGTGCCGAGCGCCGCCGCGGGCTGCCCGGTCAACATCAACACGGCGGACGCCGCGGGCCTCGACGCTCTGCCCGGCGTGGGCGAAGCCAAGGCGGCCGACATCATCGCCTACCGCATGGCCAACGGGGCCTTTTCATCCTGCGACGCCCTCGACTCGGTCAGCGGTTTCGGCGCGAGTACGATCGAGAAACTGCGGGCGTGCTGCGTGGTGAGATGATCCTCGCCGCCCTCCTCGCCTGCGACGGTGAGGGGTCACTCGGCCAGGGCGCCGGTGGCGAGTCCTCGCGCGACGACAGCCATGGC
>CAYHRZ010000447.1:0-4758 GCA_964359125.1 uncultured Klebsiella sp.
GCAGGTCATCGGCTCCGGGGGGGGCGCGCTCGTCGCCCCCTTGAACGAGACTGTCGACCTGGCCCTCGGCAACTGGACCCTGAGCGTGGCACCCGTGTCGGGTTGGGCGGACCCGTTTGGCCTGGCGCTGAAGGTGGCGCTGGGTGGGCCCGTGGCGGCCGGGGGCGCCGGGACGGTAGCGACGCAGCGGGGCGCGGTCACGGCCCCACCACGACGGGAAGCGGCGCCCACCGGGCGGCGCAACGACGACCTCGACGACATGCAGACGCTGCTGGCCAGCGCGCGGAGCCGGTGGGTGGCCGGCGACGAGGTGGCCGTCGCCGGGCTGCTGCGTCGCCTGGCCGACCGGGCCACGGCGCTGGCGGACCGGTGGGATCCCGCCGGCGAGGTGGCCGACCTGCCGGAACTCCCGGCCGAGGCGCTCACGCCCACCACGCCGGTCACCCCGCCCACGGCTCCCGCGCTGCGCCTGAGCGCACGGCCCGCGAACGCGGCTCGGCCCCGGCTGCGGCTGAGCGCCGCCCCGACGCCGCCTCTGGCCGAGCCGGAACCAGTGGACGACCCCGACACCGCGCCCCCGCCGAAGAAACCGGCACCGGGCGAGCGGACTGCATCCCCGGCAGGTCCCACGCCGCCCGACGACGAGCCGTTCGCGCTGCCACTGCGCCTGGGCGCGAGCCGTCACCCCTTCGCGCTGGTGATGGCGGAACCGCAAGCGGGCACCGAGACGGCGGCCCTCGCGGCGGCGCTGGGCGTGGACCTGGCCACGGCGCGAGCGGCTGCTATGGCCGGGGGCACGCGGATTGTCGTGCGTTCCGCCGACCGCAGCGATCTCGAGGCGCGGGCGGCACGACTGCGGAGCCTGGGGGTGGCGGCGTGCGTGGTTGACCGCGCGGAGTTGCTCGGCCAGGCCCCGGCCCGGGGCGTCGCCAGCGTGGAGAGCATCGACGTGCTCCGCGTGGTGGACACCCCGCTCTGGGCGGGCGTCCCCGACCCCGGGCGCCTGCCCCGTGGCGAGCCGCTGGTGATCGCAGCACCCCGGCTCCTGGTGGTGGGCGAGGTGGAGGAGCGGCGGTTGCGCGCCACCCCCGACGAGAGCCGCTGGCAGCGCACACACTACGCCGCGGCCAAGGGCGCCGGCGGCGAGTCCCGGCGCATGGTGCTCGACATCCACCAGGCCACGACCGTGCTTCGCCTCGCCGAGGGGAGCTGCGACCTGTCGGGGATCCAGCCGGGCAGCAGCCGGTTGGCGCTCAAAGAACTACAGGATCGCCTGCTCGCGCGCTGGCCCGAGTTGCTGGTCGAGGGACGACGGGTGTGCCCGGCCGTGCCGATCCCGGGCGAGCCGCTCCGCGAAGATGGCTGGGGCACCTGGGAAGAACACAGCCGGGCCTGCCTCGTGCTCCGAGGCTGACGGGCGCTCAGCCGCCGAAGGCTTCGCCCGGGAGCCGTGCGCGCTGCAACTTGCCGAGGGCGCTCCTCGGCAGCGCCGCTACGAAGGCGTAGCGGCGGGGGCGCTTGAGCCCCGACAGGGCCTGCGCGGCGGCCTCCAGGCGCTCGCGCAGCGTGCTCTCGACCACGCCCCCGCTGGATACCACCGCCGCCGCCATCACCTCGCCGAGGTCGTCGTCGGGCAGGCCACAACAACCCACTTCCGCCACCCCATCGACGCCGGCCAGCACCCGCTCTACCTCGGCCGGCGAGACATTCACTCCGCCCACGATCACCAGGTCCTTCTTCCTGCCGACGATGCTGAGGTACCCGGCAGCGTCGAAGGCCCCGGCGTCCCCGGTGCGGAAGTAGCCGTCGTCGGTGAAGTCGCCGGTGCCGGGCCGGGGCCAGTAGCCGCCGAAGACCCCTGGCCCCTTCACCTGCACCTCGCCGTCGACCACCCGCACGCTGGTGCCGTCCAGGGGCGTGCCCACCGTACCCGCCCGGCGCTCGCCGTGGAACGGGTTGCTGGCGATCATCACGGTCTCGGTCATGCCGTAACGCTCCAGGATCCGCTGTCCCGTGGCGGCAAAAATGGCGTCCGACAGCTCGGCGGGCAAGCCATCCGAGCCACTCACCATCAGCTTGAAGCCCCGGAAACACTCCGGGCGAGCCGCCAGGAGCGGTAGCCACCGCCGGTAGTAGGTGGGCACGCCGAAGAAATGGGTCGCACCCCCGGGGGGCTCGATGGGCTGGAAACGAGCATCGAGCAGGACGCGCGCGCCGCGCAGCCAGGCGCCATGCAGGCCGACGACCAGTCCGTGGGTGTGAAACAGAGGGAGCGTCAACCACAGGGCATCGTCGGGTGACAGCGACCAGCGCGCCTCGAGGGCGCGGAGGTTGTGCGTCCACATGTCCCACGTCTGGGGCACCCCCTTGGCCCGACCCGTGGTACCCGAGGTGAACAGCAGCGCCGTGACACCGTCTTCAGACCAGTCACCCTGTGCCGAACCCGCCCCAACCTCGGTCGCGACGGCCTCCCCGGGGAACAGCGTGGGCGTTCGAGTGATCACCAGCCTCGGCTGGGCGTCTTCCAGGATGGGCGCCAGCTCGACCCGGCGGTAGTGCGCGTTCAACGGGACCCGGATGGCCCCGAGGGCCATGCAGCCGAGGTGGGCCGCCACGAGATCCAGCGAGTTCTCGAGGTGGATGCACACCCGGTCCCCCGGCTCGACCCCTCGCAGCCGCAGCCAGCCCGCCGCCCGCTCGCCCATCGTGCGCAGTTCGCCGAACGTGAGATCCACGCCGTCCCACGTGAGCGCCACGCGCGACGCCGGGTGACTGAGGAAGGCCTCGAAGAAGGGGTGGCGCACGGCTCGGCCGTAACCGCCGTCGGCGGGAATCGCCGTGTCCTGGGTTAGCCCCGCCGCGATGGCGAAGCCCTCCCTACCGCGCCGGCTCTTCCGCTGGTTCCTCGTCGTCGGCGGGGCGTGCGCCGCCGTGGCGGTCGCCGTGGCCATCCCCAGCGCCTGGGTGGCCAAGCGGTGGGCGGACGATGCCGTGGCGCTGGCCGACGCGCACGTCCGCTACGACGTGGCGCACCCGGGCTGGAGTTTCCCGGCGCGAGTGGTCACGCGGACGACGCCGCTATCGGCGGCCCCAAGACGCCTGGTCAGCGAGGCCAAGGCGCGCGGCTACGTGGAGCAGTGCCCGGAACCCGGGCCAGGCGCGTTCTGCGCGAAGACGCAGCGAGTCGTGCCGAAGGCGGGCGACGAACTCGAAGCCATCGAACTGGGCTGGCTGGTGGGCCCCGATGCCGAGATTCGCTACCACCTCCCCTACGCCGAGGCGCCGAAGGTGTTGGTGGACGCCATTCTCGCGGCGGAGGATCGCGAGTTCCGCGAGCACCACGGCGTCAACGTGCGCTCCATGCTGCGGGCCGCCGTCGCCAACGCGCAGGACGGCGCCTACGGGCAGGGGGGCAGCACGCTCACCATGCAGGTCGTGCGCAACCTAAACCAGCGCAAGGAGAAGACCGTCCAGCGGAAGCTCCAGGAGATCGTGAGCGCCTGGGCCATCGACGCACACCTGGGCAAAGAGGGTGTCTTGCAGGTGTACCTCGACGCTCCCTACCTGGGACAGCGGGGAAACCTGTCCATCTGCGGCTTCGAGGCGGCATCTCAACACTACTTCGGGCACTCAGCCCGCGAACTGTCGCTCGCCGAGGCCGCCACGCTCGCGGGGATCCTCCCCGCTCCCGGCCGCTTCTCGCCGGACCGGTTCCCGGACCGGGCCAAGGAACGCCGCGACCGGGTACTCGATGGCATGGCCAGCGTGTTCGGCTACGACGTGGCGGCGGCGAAATCCGAAGCCATCGTCGTGGCTGCGGCGGAGCCCTTTCGCGAGCGTTACCCGGCGTTCCTCAGCGCCACCCGGGCGTTCCTGGAGTCCGCTCTCTCGCCGTCCGTGCTCTACGGCGCCGGCCTCACCATCGAGGTGGGGCTGGACGTGCACGCGCAGGAAGAAGCGGACCTACTGTTTCCCGCCAAGTCGAGGTACTTCGAAGGCCTCGTCTCGCGTCGATCGAGCGGCCCGTTGCAGGTGGCGGGCGTACTGCTCGACGTCGACACCGGCTTGATCCGGGCCATCTACGGTGGCACCGACGTGACCAGCATCAGTTTCAATCGCGCCACCCAGGCCAAGCGACAGCCGGGCAGCGCCTTCAAGCCGGTGGTTTATGCCATGGCATTCGAGCAGAAAAACACGGATGGTACGCCTAAATTTACCGCGTCGAGCACCGAGCCCAACAGCCCGCGAGATTTTCTGACGCCCCAGGGAAAGTGGCGGCCCCGCAACGTGGGCGGCGAGTACACCGAGACCGCTGCGTTGGCCCACGCCCTGGCTTGGTCGCAGAACATCGCCACGGCGGCGCTCTTGGAAGAGGCGGGCGGCCCGAAGGCGCTCATCGCATTCGCCAAGAAGGTCGGCTTCGACACCAGCGCGTTCCCGGAAGAGATGGGCCTGGCGCTGGGGCAGGCCGAGGTGACCCCGCTCGACATGGCGCGCTTCGCCGGGGTGGTCAGTAACGGCGGACACGCACTCTCACCGACGCCGGTCTACCGCGTGGTCAACGCGGGGGGCGTGGAGGTGGTGGCGCCACCGCGGGCGGGGGAGCAGGTGATCGAGCCGGGCGCGGCCGCCCTCACCCGCGAGTTGATGCGGGCGGTGATCGACGTGGGCACCGGCGGCGCCAGCCGGGGCGGGGGGGGAGAGGGCGGCTACCAAGGCGCGGCGATGGACAAGACGGGCACCACCGACGCCGAGAAA
>CAYHRZ010000448.1:0-814 GCA_964359125.1 uncultured Klebsiella sp.
ATGCCCCCTCCCGGCTTCGCCACCCTCCCCCGCAAGCGGTGGAGGGCGAGGGTGCTCGACCCGGCCCGCGTTCCCACGAGCGGCCGCCCCGATCACCACGGTCTTGGCGCCTCTGCGCCTCTGCGTGAGCCCCTCGGGACTCCAGGACGGATGACGATGACACGGCAACGCCACCAAGCGCCCACCGGTGGACAAGCACCGCCCCGGCCAGTATACTCAATGTATATCCAAGGAGCACGCGGTGGTGACCAAGATCCAACGGTGGGGCAACAGCCTCGCGCTGCGCATCCCCCGGTCCTTCGCCAGCGACGCGGGCGTGGCAGCAGGCTCCGAGGTGGACCTGTCGATCGAGGGCGGCAAGCTGGTCATCGACCCGGGGAAACGTAGGAAGTACCGCCTGGACGACTTGCTGGCGGCGGTTACCGCCGAAAACGTCCACGAGGAGGTGGCGACCGGCCATCCCGTGGGCAAGGAAGCCTGGTAGTGCCTCCACGGACCGCGCCCGACCGGGGCGACATCGTCTGGCTCCACTTCAACCCCCAGGCGGGCAGCGAGCAGGCCGGTCACCGCCCGGCGCTGGTGATCTCGCCGAGGGCGTACAACCGGAAGGTCGGGCTCGCGCTGGTGTGCCCGATCACGTCGCGAGTCAAGGGCTATCCGTTCGAGGTCGCGCTCCCGGCCGGTCTAGCCGTGACGGGCGCGATCCTCTGCGACCAGCTCAAGAGCCTGGACTGGCGAGCCCGCGACGCGTCGCCGGGAGGGTCGATTTCCGCCGCGTTGATGCAGGAAGTGACCGCCCGAATCCTTGCCCTCG
>CAYHRZ010000448.1:824-4227 GCA_964359125.1 uncultured Klebsiella sp.
CCGCGTGCGCGGCGCCAGCGAGCACAACCTCCGGGCGGTGAACGTCGACATTCCCCACGGCAAGCTGGTGGTGATGTGCGGGGTGAGCGGCTCGGGCAAGTCGTCGTTGGCCTTCGACACCATCCACGCGGAGTCGCAACGACGGTTTGTCGAGGCAATGTCGTCGTGGGTGCGCGCCCAGGTAGGACAAGCCCCGCGCCCGGCGGTGGAGTGGATGGACGGCCTCTTGCCCAGCATCGGCGTGGCGCAGCGCGGGCCGGCGGCGCCGGGACCCCGGCAGACGGTGGCGACCGCCGCGGAGATCCACGACCTGCTGCGGGTGTTGTACACGCGCGCTGGCGTGCAAAACTGCCCCACCTGCGACGCCACCGTCCAGAGCTACACCGTCGATTGCATCGTGCGCGAGTTGCTCGCGATCCCCGAGGGCACGCCGCTCACGCTGGTGGCGCCCGTGGCACGAGGGCACACCACCGCGCGCACGCTCTTGACGGAGCTCGGCAGCCAGGGTTTTCTCCGCGCGCGGGTGGACGGCGAGCCGCTGATGCTCGACGAACTGCCCGGGTTGTCCCCGGGTCCTCACGACGTGGACCTCGTCGTGGACCGCCTCCGGGCCGGGCCTGACCGCCGGGATCGACTGCAAGAGTCGGTCGCGACCGCGCTGCGAGCAGGCCGGGGGACGGTGGTGGTGGAAGGGGCGCGGCAACCGGGCGCGGCGGCTGTCCCCCCGCGCGAGGGGGAGGATGTCGCCCCGCTGGCGAGGTTCTCAACCCGGGCGCTCTGCCCCAACGACCACGGCGAACTGCCCGCCTTGTCGCCCCGTTTGTTCTCGTTCAACAGCCCCGTTGGCGCCTGCCCGCGCTGTAAGGGCATCGGCGAGCTGGCCGAGGTGGATCCCGAGGCCCTGGTGAGCACCGAGCGCTCGCTGGCCGAGGGGGCCGTGCGCACCTGGACCGATCGCAACCGGGAGACCATGTTGAAGTGGGCCGCTTCGCTGGGCATCTCCACCACCGAGCCCTGGTCGCAACTGCCCTGGGAAGCGCGCGACCGCCTGCTCAACGGCGACGAGCGCACCGAGGGTGCCCTGGCCACCGCCGCGAAGAAGGCCGACGAGGCGTGGATGACCACGAGACCCTGTCCCGAGTGCGAGGGCGCACGACTGGGGCCGGCGGCGAGGTCCGTGCGGGTGAACGGGCTCTCGCTGCCGCGACTGCTGTCGGCGCCAATTTCCGTGTCGCGACAGGATCTGTCCAAGATCGGCGCGACCACCGTCACCGCCCCCCTGCTCGACGAGCTCGGCCGCCGCCTCGCTTTCCTCGACCGCGTGGGCCTGGGCTACCTCTCGCTGGACCGCGCCGCGTCGACCCTCTCCGGGGGCGAGTGGCAGCGCCTGCGGCTGGCCGCGCAGGTGGGCAACGGCCTCGGCGGCGTGCTCTACGTGCTCGACGAGCCCACCGCCGGGCTGCACCCCGACGACACCGCCCGCCTGGTCGCGCTGCTGCGGGAGCTGGTGGAGTTGGGCAACACCGTGCTCGCGGTGGAACACGACGAGTCGGTGATCGCCGCCGCCGACGTGGTGGTCGAGGTGGGCCCGGGGGCGGGCGCCGAGGGGGGGCGCGTGGTCTTCGCGGGCGACCGCCAAGCGTTCGTCGCAGGCGACACGGTCACCGCCCGTTGGCTCGACAGGCGCGAGAGGCTCCCCCCCTTCCCTCGCCTGTCGCCCCGCGGCTGGCTGGAACTTCACGCCTTGTCAGGCCACAACTTGCAGGGGGACGCCCGCTTCCCGCTCGGCGTGCTCTGCGGGGTGGCGGGGCCGAGCGGGGCCGGGAAGTCGTCGCTGGTGTTCGACACCCTCGCGCCCCTGCTGGTAGGCAAGCGTGGCCTACCCGCCACCCTCCACGGGACAGTGCGCCGCGTGGTGCGGGTCGACGGCGGCCTCTCCCGGGGCGCCGCACGCAGCACGGTCGCGACCGCAGCGCGACTCTGGGAGCCGATCCGGCAACTCTACGCTCGCACCACCGAGGCCAAGGGGCGGGGCTTTGGCCCCGAGCGGTTCAGCACGGCCACCGCGGGTGGCCGTTGCGAAGCCTGCCACGGCGAGGGCCGGCGCCGCGTGGAGATGCACTTCCTCCCCGACGTGCTGGTCACCTGCGAAGCCTGCGAGGGCAAACGTTTCGACGAGGCGACGTTGAGTTGCCTCTGGAAGGGCTTCTCGGTGGCCGACACCCTCGACATGCCGGTGCGGCAGGCGCGGTCGGTGTTCGGGGTGGTGCAGTCGCTGGCGGGGATCCTCGAGACCCTCGACACCCTCGGCCTCGGCTACGTCCCGCTGGGCCAGTCGGTCGAAAGCCTCTCCGGCGGCGAGGCGCAGCGACTCCGCCTGGCGCGGGAGATCGGCCGTCCCGGGGAGGTGGAAGGCACCCTCTACCTGCTCGACGAGCCGAGCGTTGGCCTGCACCCGCACGACGTGGCGCACCTCGTGGCCGCCTTGCGGCGGCTGG
Organism: uncultured Klebsiella sp.; assembly: GCA_964359125.1. Taxonomy (GTDB): domain Bacteria; phylum Myxococcota_A; class UBA796; order UBA796; family SXON01; genus SXON01. Next base: position 3,323 of record CAYHRZ010000448.1, read on the forward strand.
TCACCCTCGGGGGTAGCGTGATCGTCGTCGAGCACGATGCGCTCTTGCTCTCCGCCTGCGACTGGGTGGTGGAGATGGGCCCAGGCGCCGGTCCGGAGGGCGGGCGGGTGGTGCGCGAGGGCGCGCCGGGCGACGGCGGAGCGGGGGCCCGCGGTGCGTGAACTACAACTGCTCGAACGCATCCGGCGCTCCCCCTTCGGCGGGGCGTGGCTCCGGGGCGCGCGGATTCGGCTCGACGCCGGCGCCGCGACCTTGTGGTCCACCGACCGGGTGCTGCTGCACGACGGTGCCCCAGTCGACGCGGTGATCACTTGTTCCCCCGGGGATCTCGACCTGATGTTGTCGCGACAGCCGCCCACCGATCAGGTCGTGCTGTCCCTCGGCGACCGCGACGTCGCCGACCGGGTGAAGCAGGCCCGTGGCGTGCTGGCCGCCGCCGCGCTGGGCTGGTGCGGCCCCTGGCCCGACGAGCAGGCCGCCGACCACGTGGACCTCGTCCGCAAGGCGATCCTCGACCTCGCTGTCGGTCCCGCCGACGCGATCACGCCGCTGTTCCCGACCGATTCGGGGATCACCTTGCGCTGCCGCCGCACGGAGGGTGCCCGAGTCACGCTGTGCACCCTCGGCCTGGCCGAGACGCACGGCGTGGAATTCGTGACCCAGGGCCACGCGCGTGGCCTCCGCGCCGCGGCGCTGCGCACCTTGAAGCAGGGGAGTTGGCCCAGCGAGATCACGCTCGGCGAACACCGCTTCCGCCTGACCCCGCGGCCGATGCCGCTGCCCACGCGGTTGGGCTGGCTGGTGCGGGTCGACGAGGGGTAACGCCGCCGCACGGGTCGCGCGGTTCAACCGCGTCACGCCCCCTCCCGGCCTTCGGCCACCCTCCCCCGCAAGCGGTGGAGGGC
>CAYHRZ010000448.1:4237-4756 GCA_964359125.1 uncultured Klebsiella sp.
AGGGCGAGGGTGGAGAATCCCTCCCACCGGGAGATAAGCCCCCGCGTGCCCCGCCTCCCCGTGCGAATGGTCGCCACCGTGGCGGTGCTGGAGTTCGTGTCGGGCACGCCCTACGGCCTCGTCAACGACTTCGTGCCCGTCTGGATGCGCGAACAGGGCGCGAGCCTCGAGGCGGTGGGGGCGCTCTCCGCCCTGGCCCTGCCCTGGAACGTGAAGGCCTTCTGGGGGCCGCTGGTGGACCGGTACCTCGGCTTCCGAGTGTGGATCCTCGGCGCCCTCCTGGGCATCGGCAGCGTCACCCTGGCTGGGCCCTGGCTCGGCGATCACCTCGTTCCCGCCTTGCTCGGCGTCGCCGTGCTCGGCGGTCTCCAAGACGTGGCGCTCGACGGCTGGGTGGTGGGCGCGGTGCCGGTGGGACAGGAGGGCCGGGCCACCGGGGTGCGCGTCGCCGCCTACCGGGGCGCCCTGGCCCACGGCGGCGGGGGGGGGGTGTTAGTCGGGGGGCGGTGGGGCGGGGGC
>CAYHRZ010000449.1:0-4754 GCA_964359125.1 uncultured Klebsiella sp.
TCGCGTCCATGGCACCGCCCGACACCGCGCCTGCCCCGATGACCGTGTGGATCTAGTCGATGAACAGGATCGCCTCGGTCATCTCCTTCACCGACTCGATGACCGCCTTCAGCCGTTCCTCGAAGTCGCCCCGGTAGCGGGTGCCGGCGATGAGGGCGCCCATGTCGAGCGTGTAGACCTTGCAGGGTTTGAGCAGGTCGGGCACGCGTCCCTCGTGGATGGCGAGCGCCAGGCCCTCCACGATGGCGGTCTTGCCGACGCCCGGGTCACCCAGGTAAAGCGGATTGTTCTTACGACGGCGCGCTAGCACCTGGATGGTACGTTCGACCTCGGCGGCGCGACCGATGAGTGGGTCGATCTTGCCGTCTGCGGCGCGTTTCTGCAGGTCGATGCAGTAGCTGGCGAGGGGGTCCTTGGCCGGCGTGGAGTCCTCGTCGGTCTCGGCCCCGGCGCCCTGCTTCTGCTTGCCCTGGGGCACCTTGCGGATGCCGTGGGCGATGAACGACGTGACGTCGAGCTTTTCCACGCCCTGCTCGGCGAGCATGTGCACGGCGTGGCTGTCGGGCTCGGAGAACATCGCCACCAGCACGTTGGGGCCCTTGATCTCGCTCTTGCCGCTCGACTGCACGTGCAGGGCCGCGCGGTTGAGCACGCGACGGAACGCGTCGGTCTGCGTGGGTTCGAGCAGGTCGTCGTCAGGGTCGGTGTCGGCCGCGACGGGGACGGACTCCATCTCCGCGAAGAACTTGTCGAGGTCCTTCTCGAGTTTCTTCAGGTCCACGCCGCACGCCTCGAGGCAGTCGGCCGAGCTTGGGTCGGTGATCAGCGCGTAGAGCACGTGTTCCAGCGTGAGGAACTCGTGCCGACGCTCGCGGGCCTCGTCGAGGGCGAGGGAGAGGGCGATGGTGAGGTCGCGCGAGAGGGTCATGCGGCGGGGTCCTGGGCGGCGGGTCGGGGACGGGTCACTCGGGCTCCGTCGTCACCAGCAAGGGATAGCCACGGCTGCGGGCGCGGTCGATGGCCAGCGTCGCCTTCGCCTCCGCAATCTCGCGGGTGTACACACCCGCGGTGCCCTTGCCGGAGTTGTGGACCGCCAGCATGATGCGCGTGGCTTCGAGCTTCGAGCGGTGAAACACGCTCATCAGGATCTCGATGACGAACTCCATCGTGGTGAAGTCGTCGTTGTGGAGCAGCACCCGGTACATCTTGGGGCGCTCGATCTTGGGCTTGGTCTTGGTCTGGCCCTCCTCCTTCACGCCGCCGCCGGTCTTGTTGGGCGGCTCGGGGCCGAGGCGGGGGTCGAGTGCGCGGCGGGTCATGCCGCGCAGGTATCCGGCTGGTGAGCCGGTGCGACTATTGCATCTGGCGCAATAGTATGTGGTTTGACTCCATGATTGTTGCGAATACCTTGGTGTTCAACCTTGGAGTGATTCATGCTTTCTGCCTTGTTCCTAGCTTTTTCTCCCGCTCTGGCCGCCACCTACGAGATCGACGCCGCCCACACCCGGGTGGGGTTCGCGGTGAGCCACATGATGGTGTCGACGGTGCGGGGCGAGTTCGGCACCGTGTCGGGCAACGTGAGCTACGACGCCGCCAACGTCGGCGCCACGACGGTCAACGCCGAGGTCGCCATCGCCAGCATCGACACCCGCGAGGCCAAGCGCGACGACCACCTTCGCTCGGCGGACTTCTTCGACGCGACCGCCTTCCCGAAGATGACCTTCGCCAGCAAGTCGGTGAAGAACAGCTCGGCGTCGGGCTTCGACCTCGTCGGGGACCTCACCATCCGCGGGGTGACGAAGGAAGTGACCTTCCGCGTGGCCCCGATCTCCAAGGAGTACAAGGACCCCTGGGGCAACGTGAAGGCGGGCACCTCGGCGACCGCTACCGTCAACCGCCAGGACTTCGGCGTGAAGTGGAACGCGGCCCTCGACGGCGGCGGCTACGTGGTGGGCGACGAGGTCAAGATCGAGCTCGACGTGGAACTTTTGAAGAAGTAGCCGGAGAGCCGCCCCCGGGTCCGGGAACCGTCGCACGGTTCCCGCCCCGGGAAGTGGAGCGGGTGAAGGGAATCGAACCCTCGACAGCGAGCTTGGGAAGCTCGTGCTCTACCAACTGAGCTACACCCGCGTGGCGCGTGCATATAGCCACGGTGTCCCATAGGGGCAAATCCAGTGCCGCCGGCGCCCGTCGCTCCCCGAACTCCGCGCCGGAGGCGCCGCCGGTGGCCGTGGGCGTTTCCGCTGGTGCTGCTGGTCACCGCGCTGGTGGTGCTGCGCACCGACGTGGTGGCGCGCATCCTCGGGCGCAGCGTCGAGGCCTTCGCGGAGGGGGTGATCGGCGAGGAGGTGACGGTGGGTTCGGCCAGGGTGTCGTATTTCCCGCCCGAGCTCGCGCTGGACGGCGTCGTCGTCCACCACCGCGCGACCGGCGAGCGCATCCTCGGGGTGCAGTCGATCAGGGCGCGACTTGGGGTGGCCGACTGGCAACCCGGGCTACTCCGGCTCACGGTGGAGCGGCCGGACCTGCTGCTGCACCTCGAGGCCGACGGCCTCCGTGAGTTCCGGGACGTGGTGTCGCGACCCCGCGGGGCGCCCCGGCCCAGCCGCTTCCCGTGGCGCGAGTTGGTGGTCACCGACGGGCACTTCCTGGTCGTGGGCGAGGGGCTGCGGGTGGAGTTGAGCGACCTTGACGTGGTCCCTGCGAGCGACGGCCGGGTGCAGCTGAGCTGGGGCGCCCTCGACCTGCAACGCGACCACATCTCGCAGCGGGCGGGCCCCACCGTCTTTCCCCGGGTGGAGTTGGCCCCGGACCACGTCGACGTGCCCGAAGTCGACGTGGTCTTCGACGACCTGAGCCTACGCGGGCGCGTGTCGGTGGTCGCTGACGGCCCGCTCGACGCCGTGCTCGACGCCCGCGTGGATCTCCCCGCGTTTACCATGTCTACGGTAGATCCTAGGAAGTATGTCGACGGCTCGGTGAGCGCGCGGGTGGTCCTCTCCGGCCCGGTCGACCGGCCGGTCGCCGTGATGGACGTCGCGACCCACAATATCGTGGCGTGGAGAGTGTCCAGCAAGGACGAGCCCGTGGCGCTGGCGCTGGGCGACATCGTCGGCCCGGTCGTGGTGGAGGGTCGGACGGTGCGGATCGGCGGCGTCAACATGGCCTGGGGCGGCGGCAACGTCCGGGTGGAGGGCGTGGCGGACCTCGACCACCGCACCCTGGTCGCCGACCTCAAGGCGGACGACGTTCACCTCGCGCCCATCCTGCGCGCCACCGGGGCGTTCCGAGCGCCGTGGGTCGACTTCGAGGGCGACATCGAGGCCCACGTGGCCGGGACGTTGGAGCCGCTTGTGCTGGCCGGCCCGTTTTCCGTGGCCGTCGACGACCTGCTCGTCCGGAACGGGCCGGTCGAGGGCAGCGACGCGGTGATGCTCGCCGTGCCGCCCGGTCGGCTGGCGGGGAGCCTGGCGCTCGACGACCAGCACATCGTGATCGATGCCCAGGACTTCAGCTTCCAGGAGACCCGCGGTCGGGTGTGGGCCGACATCGGCTTGGCCGCGCACGGGCCACTTACCGTGCGCGCCGACCTCGCGACGCTGAACCTGGCCCAACTGGCACCGCTGGGCGGAGCGGGCCTGGGTGGCTTGGCGGAGGTGCACGGGGTGCTCTCGGGCCCCTTCCGCAACCTCTCGGCCTCCGCCACGATCGATGGTCGCGACGTGGTCGTCACCGACCGCGCGATCGCGGATCGCATGGTGACGCGCCTGGACAGTCCCGACCTCAAGCGCCTGGAGTTCACCGACATCCGCGCCGAGTTGGGCGAATCGAAGTACATCGGAACCTTGAACCTACATTTCCCGCCCGAGGGCATGTGGATCGACACGGAGTTGGTCGTGCCGTCCGGGCGAATCGCGGATCTCAGCGGGATCTTCGTGGACTTGCCCGGGCTGGACGGCGACGTCGTCGCCGACGCGTCGTTGCGCGGTACGGCTCGGCGGCTCAGCGGCGAGGTGCACGCCGAGTTCGACAACGTCGACGTCTTCGGTGAAAAGTTCGCCACGGGTGTCGCGACCGCGTGGATGGACGACGGCGTGCTGACCATCGCCGACCTGTCGCTGCGGCGCAGGGAGGAAGCCGTGCTCGCCCGGGGCAGCGTCGGCCGCGGCTACGCGATGAACGTTCAGCTCCTCAGCGACGGGGTGCGGCTCGAGGACTTGGATCACCTCCAGGGCCTCCCCGTCGACGTGGCGGGAGAGCTGGTGGTGGATGTCGCGGTGGGCGGGACGCTGTTCGACTGGCGTCCCCGCGGGCGACTCTCGCTGGCTCGCAGCCGCGTCGGGGAACGGGCGGCGGGTGACGGAGCCGTGACCTTCTCGACCACCGCGGACGGCGTCCTGGGCTGGGAGGCGGAGCTGCTGGACAAGGCCGTGCGCGCCGAGGGGAGCGTCGCCCTGGGCGGCGACCTCCCCTACGACGTTCGCGCTCAGTTCGACGTGGTGCCGTTGCACCTGCTCTACCCGGTGGCCGCCGACGGCAGCCCGCTCTGGCTGACCACGACCGGCAAGGTCGACGTCACCGGTCGGCTGCGCGGTGACGACCGGGCGGTGGGCATCGACGCGCGGCTGTCGGAGGTCTTCTTGCGCTGGAACCGTCACGAGCTGCGCAACCCGGAGGACTGGGTGTTCGCCGTGCACGGGACCAGCGTGCAGGTGCCGGGGATCTCGCTGCAGGAAGGGGACAGGACGCGACTC
>CAYHRZ010000450.1:0-4752 GCA_964359125.1 uncultured Klebsiella sp.
GCAAACATCTTGCGCGTAGGGCCCTCGGCGTGGTGGAAACGCGGCCGGTCGGCGGCGCCCTCCTCCACCATCAGGTCCACGCTCGCCGACAACATCCGCAGCAAGAAGCGTCGCCCCTCCACCTGGTCGAGGTCGGCGGGCAGGCGCATGTTGGACTCGAGCTTGCGGACGCTGTCGAGCAGCGCGCCCAGCGAAGACGACACCGCGGCCAGGGGCGGCGCGGCCAGCGCCCCGAGGTCGTAGCCCAGTTGCCGGGCCAGGCCGTGCGTGTCGGGGCTCACGCTGGCGGGGTCGAAGCCCTCCAGCCAGCGCGTGGCCAGCGAAGGGTCCACCTTGCCCCGGCCGGCCATGTTGGGGTCGCCCACCGCGCGGGCGCCGGACGGTCCCTCGCGCATACGATCCCCCTCGTAGGGGGTGAGCAGCGCCTCGTGGAACGGCAAGCTGATGTCGCGACACAACGTGGTCATCGCCGCGCGGCTGTCACCCACCATGTCTTCGTAGCGGATGGTCCCCTTGCGCCCGGCGGGGATGCCCTCGAGGAACTGCTGGATGGTGCGGTTGGCGAAGAACCAGATGTCGCGAGCGTCGGGCGCGTAGCCCTGGAGCATCACCTCGGCCATGGGCATGTTCTCGATGCTGCGGGTAACGCTGCCCGGGTGGCGGACGATCCACACGTAGCGGGCCGAGGGGAACCAGCGCGCCAGCCGGTCCAGGGCGGCGGGGTCCGCCCCGAGGTGCGGGCACTTGTCGACCAGCACCCGCTCGCCGAGCTGCGCCGCGATCCACGCGTACACCTCGGGGACGGTGCGATCCTCCAGCGACGCCTCGATCACCTTGGCCTCGTCGACCGCGCAGCCGCGCAGTTCCATGATCGCACGGCGTAGACCGCCCTTCTCCCAGAAACGCTCGTCGAGTTTCTTGCGGCGCTCGGCCATCGTGGAAAACGGCGCGATCACCATCTCCGGCGGGCTGAACAACTCCGGGTGGCCGGCGAGCATCACCCGCAAGAGCGTGGTGCCGCTGCGCGGGGCGCCGAGGACGAAGATCGGGTCTGCCATGGAACACACCGGGTGCAAGGGCGCACCGGTATCCCCTCTCGCGCCGGGATACCGCGCCCGCCCGCCATGACGCCCTTCACCCGCTCGGAACTGCTCGCCGCCCGCCAGTGTGCGCGCCGGGCGTACAAACACCGGCAACCCCGGGCGGCCGCGAACAACGCCACCATCGAGTTGCCGGTGAAGGGCGTGGGCGGCCCGCGCCCGGAAGACATCGCCGAGGTGCGGTCGCTGGCGCGCCAACGCTACCCGGGCGGCGTGGCCATCGGCGCGCAGGGCACCTGGGAGGAGCGGGTGGCACGCACCCGCGCGGCGATGACTCGCCCCGATGTGCCCGCCGTCTTCGACGCGACGTTCATCGCCGACGACGTGGCGGTGCGGGCGAGCCTGCTCGTGCGCGACGGTCGCGGCTGGATCGTGGCCGAGGCCAAGGTGGCCAACACCGTGGGCGAGGCCCAGGAGCTCGACGTGGCGGCGGTGGGCTGGGTGGCGGCCGGCGCGGGCGTGGCGGTGTCGGGACTGCGGCTGTTGCACCTCGATCGCGAGTACGTGCGCGGCGACGGGCCGGTGGACCCCCGGGCGCTCTTCGTCGAGACCGAAGTCGAGCCGGTCGACTTCTCCGCCGACCGCGAGACGCTGCTCGCGGCGGCGGCGGCGGCGGCCGAGCCCGCAGTGGCGCCCGGTGCGCAGTGTACGCACCCCCGGGCCTGCCCGTTCCAGGACCAGTGTATCGACGCGCCTGGGCCGTTCAGCGTGCGGCTGTTGCCCGGAGGCGGGCGGGCGATGCAGGATCTCCTCGCCCAGGGCATCCACGACATCCGCAAGATCCGCACCGAGGTGCGGCTCAACCCCACGCAGCAGCACGCCGTGTGGTCGGTCACCGGGGGCAAGGAGTACATCGGCCAGGGGCTGGCGCCCACGCTCGGGCGCTTGTTGACACCGCTGTCGTTCGTCGATTTCGAGGCTTGCAACCCTGCTGTCCCCCGGTGGCCCGGGAGCAGACCCTTCGAGCAGATTCCCACGCAGTGGTCACTCCACCGGCTTTCTCGCGACGGCAGCGTCAGCCACTTCCAGTTCCTGCACGAGGTCGACACCGACCCCCGCCGCGAGTTCGCGCGCACCCTGGTCGAGGCCTGTGGGAACGAGGGCACGATCCTCGTGTACGGGGCCTTCGAACAGGCGGTCGTACGCCAGTTGGCCGCCCGCTTCCCGGAACTCTGGGGCGACCTCGACGGCATCCACGACCGCATGGTTGACCTGTTGCCGATGGTGCGCGATCACTACTACCACCCGTCGCTGGCGGGGAGTTTCGGGATGAAGGCCATCCTCGGCGCCGTGTGTCCGGAACTCGGCTACGGGGACCTGTCGATCCAGGACGGGTACACCGCCGCCCGGGCGTGGCTGCGGATGGTCGATGGTGGCACGGGCCGGGAGGAGCGGGACCGGCTCCGGCGGCAGCTGCTGGCGTACTGCGAGCGGGACACGCTGGCGATGTTGAAGGTGCGCGAGGCGCTGATGGAACGTGGATCGTAGGCACGATGATTCACGCCCACCGGGGCGCGCCTAGTGACTCACCGTCCCCTTCACCGCGCCCACGATGGCCTCGACCATCTTGCGCGCGTCGCCGAAGAGCATCATCGTGTTGTCGCGGTAGTAGAGCGGGTTGTCGATACCGGCGAACCCAGGGTTGAGCGAGCGCTTCACTGCCACGACGGCCTGGGCCTTCCACACCTCCAGCACCGGCATCCCCGCGAGCTGTGACTTGGGGTTCTCCAGGGCGTCGGGGTTGACGATGTCGTTGGCGCCGAGCACCAGCACCACGTCGGTCTCCACGAAGTCGCCGTTGATCTCGTCCATCTCGAGCACGATGTCGTAGGGAATGTTGGCCTCGGCGAGCAACACGTTCATGTGTCCCGGCAGGCGCCCGGCCACCGGGTGGATGGCGAAGCGCACGTTGACACCGCCCTTCTGCAACAACTCCGTGAGCTCGCGCACGGTGTGCTGGGCCTGGGCCACCGCCATGCCGTAGCCGGGGACCACGACGACGTTCTTGCTGGCCTTGAGCATCTCCGCCACGTCCTCTGCGCCACAGCGGTTGACGCCTTTCTGCGAGAACACCTCGGCACGGTCGTCGGGACCGCTGGCCACCGCGCCAAAACCGCCCAGGATCACCGAGACGAAGCTGCGGTTCATCGCCTTGCACATGATGTAGGAGAGGATCGCGCCGGAGCTCCCCACCAGCGCGCCGACGATGATCAACAGGTCGTTGCCGAGCAAGAAGCCGGTCGCGCTCGCGGCCCAGCCCGAGTAGCTGTTGAGCATCGACACCACCACCGGCATGTCGGCACCGCCGATGCCCATCACCAGGAGCACGCCGAGCAGGCCGAAAATCACCGTGGCAAGGTAGAGCGGCAGCGCGGCCTGGGTCGCGATGAACCAGGCGAGGCAGGCCAGTGTCAACAACGCCAGGAATGCGTTGACACCGTGCCGGAAGGGGAACACCAACGGCTTGGAGCCAATGAGTTCCTTCAGCTTGCCGAAGGCCACCACCGAGCCGGTGAAGGTGAGCGAGCCAATGATCACCCCGAGGAAACACTCGGCGAGGTGGATCACCCGCAACGTGTCGAGGGTGCCGGTGGGCGCGTGCAGGTAGCCGGTGAGTCCCACCAGCACCGCCGCCAGCCCCACGAAGCTGTGGAGGATGGCCACCAACTCGGGCATCGCCGTCATCGCCACCCGCTGGGCGAGCAAGGCCCCGATGGTGCCACCAGCGATGATCGCGGGCACGAACGGCCCCAGCGCGCGGGTGTTGGGGAGCGTGGCGATCAGCGCGATCGCCATGCCCACGATGCCGAAGAGGTTGCCCCGGCGGGCGGAGGACGGGGCGCTGAGCCCACCCAGGGACAGTATAAAACACACTGCGGCGACGAGGTAAGCGAGGTTCACCATCACTTCTTCCGGAACATGCTGAGCATGCGCTGGGTGACGAGGAAGCCCCCGGCCACGTTGATCGCCGCGACGAAGATGGCCACCGCCGCCAGGATCGACACCAGCGACGTAGGCGACGTTTCGATGGAGAGCATCGCGCCCACCAGGATGATGCCGCTGATCGCGTTGGTGACGCTCATCAGCGGGGTGTGCAAGGCCGGGGTGACCTTCCACACCACCTGGTAGCCCACGAAACAGGCGAGCACGAACACGGTGAGGTGCTGGAGAAACGCGTCCACGGCTAGGCTCCCTTCCAGGGATCCACGCGGCCCTGGCCCTGGTGCATGATGGTGACCGGGCCGGCGATCTCGTCGGCCAGGTCGATGCTGAAGCCCTCCTTGCCGTGCATGTGCGCGAGCAGGTTGAGCACGTTGCGGGCGTAGAGGCGGCTGGCGTCGAAGGGCATGCGCCCCGCGAGGTTGGTGTAGCCAATCACGGTGGTGCCATTGACCTCCACCACTTCTCCTCGGCGGGTGCAGGCCACGTTGCCGCCGCCCTCCACCGCGAGGTCCACGACGACGCTGCCGGGCTTCATCTGCTCCACGGTGTGCGTCTCGATGAGCCGGGGCGCGCTGCGTCCCCCCACGAGCGCCGTGGTGATGACGATGTCGCTGGCGAGCGCCGCGCCGTGCAGCAGGTCGCGGATCTTCGCCAGCGTGTCTTCGCTCGCGGCGCGGGCGTAGCCGCCCTTGTCCTCCGCGTTCTCCTG
>CAYHRZ010000451.1:0-4748 GCA_964359125.1 uncultured Klebsiella sp.
CTCGACGCACGGAAGCCCGCCAGCCAACCCATGCCGCCGGCCGCGGTCACCGGGTCGGCGACGGTGGCCAAGCCCAGGACCAGCCACGGCCACAACTCGGCCTGGAACACCAGGACCACCGCGGCGCCGGTGAGGGTCACCGAGAGCGCCTTCCGGTCGGGATCCACCACGGCGGCGTTCTTCGTGAAACCACGCCACAGCTCGCCGAGACCCCGGTACATGTGGGTGGTGGTCACCGACGGCCCCACCCGCACCGCGTAGCGCCCGCCGGCCCGTTTCAGTTCGCGTACCAGTGCCACGTCCTCGACGATCCGGTCTCGCACCGCCTGGTGTCCCCCCGCGCGGAAGTAGGCGTCGCGGCGGAAACAGGCGAACTGGCCGTTGCCCATGGCGTCGTCAGGGAAGCGCGGGTCCTCCGCGCGTTCCGGGTTGAAAAGTGACAGTAGCAGCGACCAGAAGAACGGCTGGACCAGGCGCTCGGCCCAGGACTCCACCCGCTGGCCACCCAGCACCACCAGCACGTCGGCTTCCAGTCGACGGATCGCCTCCACGACCGTGCGGCACGCGGCAGGGTCGTGCCAGGTGTCGGCGTCGACGAAGAGCAGGAACTCGCCGGTCGACGCGGCGACCGCCTGGTGGAGGGCCCAGTTCTTGCCAAGCCAACCGTCCGGCGGCTCGACCCCGTCGATCACCGTGCACCGGTGCCCCCGGGCGATGTCGCCGGTGCCGTCGGAGGAGCGGTCGTCGACGACGATGACCTCCATTCCCGCCAGGTCCTGGGCGTCCAACGAGGCGAGCAACCGCCCGATGACTGCAGACTCGTCGCGCGCGGGGACGCACACGGACAACCGCATTCCCCCACCGGCCGGGTCTCCGGCGCCGTCCTCCCCGCCACGCGCGGCGGGGGGCAGCGGGTCGAGGCGCCACCGGCCCGAGAAGAGCGAGGTGAGCTTGGCCACCGCGAGCAGGCGCCCGCCCGTCGCCCCGGCCGCCCACAACGCCAGGAGCAAGCTCACTCCGGTACGACCTTGCCGTCGACGACCCGGTAGTTGCCCGGGGGGAGGGACGGTTCGAGTCGCGACACCGTGCCACCCGCGACCAAGTTCACGTCGCTGGGGACGGCACGACCCGGCGCGATGCTGACTCCCGCACCCAGCTTCACCCGGTGACCCACCGCGCAGCCGAGGAAGGGGATGCCGGTGTCGCGCGGGCGGCCGTCCATCCAGACCTTCACGTTCCCCCGTAGGTTCAGGTCCTGCAGCGTCGCGAACGTCGACACAAACGTGTCGCGACCAATCACACTCGCTTGCGCGCCGATGTGTCCACAGCTGGACCGCTCACCGAGCACCGACATGTTGAACATCGAGTAGTTCGCAAGGTGGGCGCGGGGACCGATGCTCGAGAGCCGGGCGGTGACGTGATCCTCGACGATGGCGCCCGGGCCCACGTGGCAGCCCTGCAAACGGGAGTAGGCACCGATGCTGGCACCGTCTTCCACGACGCAGCCCTCGAGGCTGGCCGTGGGGTGGATGCTACAACCCCGTCCCACCACCGCCACGTGGCGACGCAGCGGCCAGCGCCACAGCGTCCACGCCAGCGCGTGCGGCCGCAGGACCAGGCGGGTCCAGATCTCCACGCCCAGCGCGGCCAAGTGCGCGCGCAGCGCGTGCACCCAGTGCCGCACCGTCACCGCCGTCCGCACGTCGATGGCCCAGTCGACCAACTCGCCGTTGCCGAATGGCCCCGGGAGCGGACCCCGGCCCGTCAGGCCGAGCGGCGGCACCAGCACGGGGTGCCCGGCAGCGCCCCACCTCACCCCCACGAGCCGCGCGAGCGTGGCGCCCGGGGTGTTCCTGTCGACCGGTTGGCCGTCGAGCAGCGCCGCTTGCGGCTCCACCTCGATGTCGCCCACCCGGCGGGGCCGCTCCACCACGGCAAGTTGGGCGCCTGGCGCGGCCACGCGTAGCCAGGCGCGCAGCGCACCCGGGGCCAAGTCCACGTCGGCGTCGAAGTAGAGCGTGTCGGCGTCGGTACCCGGTTCATCGGCCTCGCCCTCGACGCGGAGGCCCAAGGCACGGAGCGCCAGGTCCTGCCGCTCGACCAGCGGTCGCCCAAGCACCGCGAGGGCGCCGGCCGGCTCCTCCCAGGGCGGCACTAGCGCCGGGCGCCGCACGCGCACCACCCGTCCCGGGCGGCTCACCCGGCCACCGCTCGCGGCGCGGCGATCCAGGCGCCGGCGTCGACCAGCCCGGCGCGCTCGCCGTCGTCGTCGAGCGGCACCGGCACCGGCCCGCCCGCCATCGCCTCGACCTGCGACCGAGCCCAGGGAGAAAGTGGGAAGATGCGGGGCTCCCCGTCGGCGCCGCGCACCACCACGTACGCGGCCTCCGCGGGGTACGGCGGCTCGCCCTCGAAGGCCGGGAGCACTTCCCAAGGGGCCGAGACCAGCTCGGCCTCGTTCGACATCACCAGCGGCGTGGTGGGCGTGACGTCGGCCCGCAGTGAGAGGGCGCCGAGCGGCGCCGGGCCCGGATCCACCAGCGCCGACTCCAACGACGCCAGCGCCCAGGGCAGCGACCCCGGGTCCAGCGAGCGGGTGAAGCGCCGCGCCAAGACGCGCCGCTCGAGCACGTCGCCCGCCGCGAACGCGCGAACGGCGGCCGGGACGTCGCCGAGGCGGCCGAGCGTGAGCGGCAGCGCGCTCCACAGGCCCTCGCCCACCTGCGAGAGCGCGAGGCCCGCGTCGGGACCGGTCTCGCCCCCGGCTGCAAGGCGGTACCCGGTGGCAAGTGCCACTTCGAGGGGGGGCAGTCCGTCGGCCTGGGCGTCACGGTAGGCGGCGATGGCGCCTCCGACCGGGCCCCCGTCGCGCAGCTGGTCGACGGCTCGCTGGAGCACCGGGCGGAGCGCTGCCCGCTTCCCCCGCGCCGGCAGGCTGGCCGACAAAGCGAGCAACCGCCACGCTAGGTCAGCGCGCAGGCGCTGCGCGGGCGCACACACCGGCACAAGGGGAGGCGTGCCCCGGGCGAGGTGGCTGGCGAGCGTACGCACGACGGCGACGAGGTCGTCGATCGACGCGCGCCACCCGTCGCCCCAGCCCCGGAAAGCCTCCATCCACTGTCGGAACGCCGGCGACGCGAGGCGCTCGCCATGGGCCGCGGACCAGGCCAGCCCGTCGCTGGCGAGGTCGATGCTGCACCAAGGCGTGGGCTGCACCACGCCGGTCCGCAGGCTGGTGGTCGCCCCGTCGATCTCGCGCTCCACGAAGGCCAGGCCGTCCGCCAGGCGGGACTCGGCGGCAGGGTCGTCGACCGGGCCGGGCTCGGCCTCGCAGCGCCGACAGAAGCCCTCGGAGAAGGCGTCGTGGGCCCGGTGTTCGGGACACCGCGCCCGCCCGGCGTCGTCGAAGAAGTACCACAACGCCACCGGCAGGGCCTCAGCCAGCCGCGCCATGCAGGCCACCTCCAACCGCGACATGCCCGGCCACCAGGCAAAGCCCACCACTTGGTGGCACAACTCGTGCGCGGTCCACTTGGCACGCTGCCCCGGGTGGTAGCTCGCCACGGGGCGATCCAGCCGGAAGTGGCGAAACTTCGTCTCCGGCAGCACGCCCGCGTGCCAGCCGCCGGTGTCTCCGAGGTCGGGCCGATCCGACGGAGCCCAGGGGTCCGCCGCCGGGCGGTGGTACTCGAAATGTGAGAAGAACACCCCGGCCGCCTCGGCCAAGGAGAACACCCGCTCCCCCGCCACGGTGGCCTTGGCCTCGTCGCGCTGGGCCTCTGCGAGCCAAGTCCCCAGCGTGGGGGGCCGTTCCCCGGGGCGCCTGCTCACGGCATGAAACTCGCGGCGTAGGCCGCCTCGTTGCAGGCCTCGGCCTCCGCCAGCGTGAGAATCTCCGCGTCGATCAAGAGCTTGTACTCGCGACGGAGGTTGGTCCGGCACAGGTACGTACCGTCGGTGTTGATGGAGAACGGCACGCCCTTGTCGTGGAGCACGCCGAGGATGAAGCGAAACTCCTCGAGGTGACGCACCGCGCGGGTGGCGAGGTTCGACGTGGGACAGATTTCTAGGAGGGTGTTGGAGTCCACCAGTCGCGACAGGGCGTCGTCGGAGTAGGCGGCGCGGATCCCGTGGCCAATGCGATCGGGCTTCAAACGCTCGATGACCGCGATCACCCCCTCGGCGCCGCTGGCCGCCGTCTCGCCGGTGTGGATGGTGGTGCCGAGACCCGCCTCTCGCGCCCGCGCGAACAGCGCCTCGTAGCGCCCCACCGACTCGTCGAGTTCGATGGTGTGCGACTCCGGGCCGGCCACGTCGATGCCGATCACGCCGCGCTCGCGGTACCGGATGGCCTTCTCGACGAGGATCTCGTTGAGCCGCGGCGAGAACTCCCGCGCCAGGCAGAAGATCAGCCCCGCCTCCACGCCGTACTCCAGGCACGCCCGGTCCATGCCGCGGATCGCGGCGTGGATGATGTGGTCGAGGTCCCGTTCGCCGCCGATGTTGCGCTTCATCGGGTTGAACCTCAGCTCGATGCGACCGACGAGGCTGCCCCGGTACTCCTTGCCGATGATCTCGTACACGCTGCGCTCGATCGCCGACGGCGACGACTGGATGCGCTCGGTCCACTCGTGCATGATCTTCAGGTAGTCGTCGAGCGACTTCACTTTCTTTGGGTTGACCGTGATCAACTCCACGAACTCGAAGTAGTCCTTGGTGGGAAGCTTGAACCCCTGCGAGTGCGCGAT
>CAYHRZ010000452.1:0-4715 GCA_964359125.1 uncultured Klebsiella sp.
CTCGCGTCCTCGGCCGCCGTGGTGGGCGAGGCCAGCGTGGGTGCCGAGGTGGCCTCGCCGTTGTCGGGGCGGGGCCGCGGTGCCGACCGGGCGCCCGAGGTGGAGCGCGGCGCGGTGTTCCCCTGCTTCTTGGTGCCCGTGGTGACGGTGGAAGGGGCGATGACCGCCCCGTTGGCGTCGAGACCCGTGGGGGCGCCTCCCGGTTGCGACGGCAACGCGCTGGTGACGCGCGGCGGCGAGGGCGGGCTGGCGTAGGCCGAAGGCGCCGCGGCGCCGATCGCGGGGCGGCTACCGGGGAGGTCCACCGGCGGCTCGGCGAGCTCCGGGGGAACCTTGAACTCGTCGTCTTCGGGGTCGACGGTCGTGGTGGCGTTGGGGATCGGGCCGGTCTGGTCGGAGCGACGGGGGTCCACCGCGCCGGTGATGTCTTCGCTGAGCACCTGGCCGGTGTAGGGGTCGTTCGGGTCCTGAGCCTGCTCCATCGACTCGTAGATTTTCTTGACCGTGTCGCGACCGAACTTTGCAATCCCCGCGTCGCGGGCCTGCGCCGTCAGCCCCTCCATCAACTCCATCACGTCCTGGGCCGAGGGCCGCGCCGTGGGCTCGTAGGCGAGCATCCCGGTGAGCACGTCCAGGGTGCTCTTCCGCAGGGCCGCCGACATGCCCGCGCACTCCAGGGCCGAGATGCGTGAAGCCATCGTGGGCTCGAAACGCTCCTGGCGCAGGGGAATCTTCCCGATCGCGTCGAGGCTGAGCAACTCGTAGAGCGTGATGCCCAGGCTGAAAATGTCGCCGCTGGGGGCGTCGAGTTCACCGAGCATGCGCTCCGGCGCCATGTAGGCCTGGGAGCCGAAGGACAGGAGTTGGGTCTTGGCCTCTCGGTTGTCGAACGAAGCGCGAGCGGTGCCGAAGTCGAGCACCTTCACCTCGCCGTCGACGGTGATCATCGCGTTGGACGGCTTGATGTCCCGGTGGATCACCGCCAGCGGCTCGCTCGCACCGAGCGGGACGTCGGTGTACGCGGCGTCGAGAGCGCGGGCGATGGCGAAGGTGGCCTCGAAGATCGCCTTGCTCGGGAAACGCTGGTTGCTCTCCTTGAGGGCGACGCTCACCGCCTTGAGGTCGATCCCCTTGAGGTACTCCATCACCACGGCCACCTGGCCGTTGATCTTGGTGAGTGATTCCACGCGGACGATGTTTGGATGCCGCAGTTTCCCCAGGAGCCGCGCCTCGTCGCGCGAGCGCATCACGATCTCGTCGTTGGTGGTCCAGCTACCGTGGAGGAGCTTGATCGCGACGATCGAGCTGAAGTTCTCGCCGGTTTGCAGTTCCGCGAGGTACACCTTTCCGAACCCGCCTTGTGCGAGCTCTTTGATGAACTTGAAGCGGCGGCGTGGTTCCATCCCGTCAGTGGACGCCGCGCACCATAACGCCCATGATCACTCCGTGCGGCACATGCCCCCCTCGCCGTTGGTTGCTTCCAGGACGAGGTGCATCACCGCAGCGTACCGTACCACCTTGCTGCCCACGCTCTCGTACTTCTTGGTCACGCCTTCCCAGGACCAGTTGTTCCAGAGGCTGGTGCCCCACGGGGCCTTGCCCTCGAGGACGGCATCGGTTTGCCGGGCGAGGACCGCGGCGAATCCCATGCGCGTGGCATCCTCTTGGCGGGCCTCGACGAACTCGATGGTGCTCACGACCGCGGCGATGCGCGCCGAACCGGCCCAGTCCTGCGCGTCGAAGAGGTTCATGGAGTCCAGGTCGCGCACCCGAAGTTCGCCCTGGTTCTCGGCCACGAGGTACTCGAAGGCCGCGTAGCGACTGGGTAGTTCTGTCCAGCGGCCGCAGAATGCGTTCTCGATCCCGCCGCTGTCTTCGGTGTTCTCGAGCAGGAAGCGGATCTGGTCCCGAGCACCCTGGCCCAGGTGCAAACGCTGCTCCAAGGCGGTCATCTCCGCGATGATGGCGGCGCTTTGCGACGAGTCGAAGCCCATGCGCTTGAGGTTGGTGCTCCGGGCGGAAGAAATGTACTGCAGGTCGGCGAGGGGGTCCGACGGGGCGGCCTGTGCCTTGGCCTTGGCCAGCCCGGGCTCGACTTCTTCAGCCACGAGCATCGACACGTTCGCCCCGCAGAGCACCACCAGGACGATGATGCCGGTGACGAGGCGCCCGGTCATTTCGTGCCCGCGTGGGCCTGGACCTCTTGAGGCGAGGGCACCTTGATGGCCTGGCAGTAGCCGTCGCCGGCGGTGAGCTTGCGGTAGTCGGCGAACTCCTTCATCCCACCGTAGTTTTGCCCGTAGTAGCAGGCCGCCAGCAGGTGCTGGGCGATGACGTAGGGCACGTAGGTCTGGGTCACGTTGGGCAGGTAACTCCCGCAGGTGGCGTTGATGTTCTCCGCGTCTTCCCGGATCATCTGGTGACCCCCGCTGCACTTGATGTTCTGGCCCATGAAGTCGGGGGCCCGTTGCAGGCCTTTTTCCCGGAGGTAACGGCGGTATGCGCGGGCCACGTTGGTCTGGGAGACCTTGCCGTTGCTCCGGTACTTGCTGTCGTCGTAGCCCGCGTTGTGCGTGGCGATGAGCAACTGCACCATGGCGCCGGAGGAGCGGAACTCGGTGTCGTTCCAGCCGTCCTGGAAGTTCCGGATCGCGGCGTCGGTGGCGCGCGCGGCGTCGGTGCGCTCGTCGACGTCGCACGACGTGATCTGGCACTTGGCGTCGGCCACGTAGGGAGCGTTGCGGATCGCGTTGATGGGCAAGGCCTTCTCGGTGGGCTGCCAGAGGGTGCTGCTCCCGCGCATGTGGCAGCCCTCCACGCGCATGCCGTTGCGGTAGGCGATCTCGGGCTGGAACTGCCAGAGGCCCATCGCGCACAGCATGTGGTCCTTGGCCACCGGGTTGTACCCCGACTCCTGGTAGGGGATCCCCGCGAGCACCTCCGGCAGCTTCGCGGCTCGTAGTTTCGAGAGCACCATCGCGTAGGTGTCGCGGGCCCGGTCGAGTTTGGCCCAGAACGCCCAGCCGCGGATGTACATCTGCTCGGCGCGGGTGGTCCACTCCAGGAGCGCCAGGTCGGCGGTCTCGGGGGGTTTGAGGGAGGGATCCCCCGCGAGGTCGGCGTTGATCGCGGTGACGAAGGCGACGAAGCCGTTGCCGGTGTTGACCTTGAGGTTCGCGTTCACGGTGGTCTCCGCGAACACGTCGCCGTAGTCGTAGTAGTCCTTCCCGGGGTCGCTGGGGCCGAGTTGCTCCACGTCGCGCTGCAGGGCGATCACCGAGATCAGCCCCACGCCGCTGCAGGTCATCAACACCATCAGGCCCACCAGCGGCACGAACCACATCGGGATCCGCTTGGCGATGTCGAGCGACTGCACCTGCGACTTGGCGTCGGGTTGTGGGTCCGCCTCGAGCACCTCGGAGACCAGCGACTGCTGTTGCCAGACGCCCAGTCGGCGGCACTCGACGAAGGTGAAGGTCGCCCCGCGTCCCGGTGGCCCCAGGTGGACGGCGCAACCCTCGGACAGGTGCGTGGGCGCGCGTAGCGGGAGGACGTCTTCCCAGTTCACGTTTTCGTGCGGGTTCATCCGCACCTGGTTGGAGCCGACGGGCGCGATCTGGACGGTCCCGCCCTGGTAGGCGCTGATCACGGCGTGCCGGTCGTCGAGCGCGCGGTAGCCCTCGAGTTTCAACCCGTTGGGCCCGGGGCTGGCGCCGATCCGCACGACCGGGCCGCGCATGACGAGGTCGCCTTGCCACTGCAACGGCCCGTTGAGGAAGCGGACGACGACGTCCCAGCGTTCCTGGCTCACGAGCGGGCCGGGCGGACGGTGAACTGGCTGCGCTCGGAGACCCCGTGGTCCGCCAACACGTGGAAGGGGTCGAGTACCACGCCGTCGACCACCAGTTGGTAGGTCCCGTCGGGCAGGTCGAGTTCCACTCCGAGGGCGTCGAGCAGCGAGACCACGGGGACCGCCGTGCCCAGTGACATGGTGTTTGTCGAGTGCCCGGGCACGTCCACCGTCACCCGGGCGGTGACGGCGAAGTTGGGCAGGAAGTGGAAGGTGTAGGTTTCCTCGTCGTCGAGTTCGTCGAGCCGCATGTCGACGGGCAGCGGGCCGAGTTCCGGGCCGATGCGCCACCAGCCTGCGAGGCGGCCGTCCGGGGTCGTCCGCAGGGGGACGACCTGCCCGGTCAGCATGTGGGCGGCCTCCGCGAGCGACGTCTCGCCGGGGAGGCGCCGGCGCACGCCCCGGGCCCCGGCGTGGCTGGCGAACCGCACCGCCGCGGGCTCTCCCCGGCTGCGCAAGTCGACCGGGTGCGGGGCGCGGGACGACGCGCGCGGGTGGGGGTGCGCCGCCGGGGTCGACGTCGGAGGAGCGGGGGCGGACGGCGCGGCGGCGGCGGGCCGTGCCGGGGGCGCGGCGGGGAGCGGCGCGGCGACCGGGGTGGGCTGGACGTGGGCTGCCGGGACGAGGGGCGTGGCGGAGGACGGCGTGCCGGCGCGGACCGGGGTGGGGTTGGTCGCGTCGTCCTCGTCCCGTTCCTCGGTGGGGCGGGGTGGTGGCGGCGGCAGTTCCCGCCCGCCCCCGCGGGGTGGCAGGACCGGCGCCCGGATCACCCTCGGCTCGGCGGCCGCCTTGTCCGCCGCCGCCTTGTCCGCCGCCGCCTTGTCCGCCGCCGCCTTGTCTGCCGCCGCCTTGTCCGCCGCCGCCT
>CAYHRZ010000453.1:0-4709 GCA_964359125.1 uncultured Klebsiella sp.
CGGGCGGGTGGTTGGGGGAGGGGGCCCCGGCCGCCAGCGCGGGCGGGTGGTTGGGGGAACGGGCCCCCGCGAGACGGAGGCGAACCATGCCGGGCGGGGCGGTCCGCGCTGCGAAGGCCGCCGCGAGCCTGGAACCCAGGGCGAGATCGCGCTCGCCGCGGGGGGCGGTCGGCCCGTAGAGGCAGAGGTGGCCGGGGCCGAGCAGCCCCTGGTCCTGGGCCAGGGCCACGAAGCGCCGCAGCCCCATGATGGCGCGGTCGTCGAGCTGGTAGCGAATGTGCTCGGTGAGGTAGGTGCGCTCCGCGACCGGGGCGAGGGCACGTTCCGGCAGGCCCTTCTCGGCCGCGCGGCGCAGGCCCTCGATGGCGGCAGGTTCCAAGTCGGGTCGCCCGGCCCACACCGCGAACACGAACGGCAACCCCGTCCAGTCGCGCCACACGCGCCCGAGGTCGATCACCGTCGTGAGCCGTTCCGGCAGGTTGCGCGCAGCGTCGCCGATCACCACCGCCCCGGTGGTGCCCTGGGCGTGGAAGGCGCCGGTGCCGGGGTCCACCGGCCGCAGCGCGAGGTCCGGCCGCCCCAGCGGCCCGCGCAAGAGCACCTGCGCGAGGACCACCGAGGTGCGGCTCTCGCCGTCGAGGGCCACGTCTGTCCACTCCGAGAGCGGGCGCTCCCCCACCAAGAACACGCTCCGCACGTCGCCGTCGCACCCGATGGCCAGGCCCGGGACGATCCGCAGGTCCACCCCGGCGTCGAACAACGACGCCACGGGGACCAGCCCCACGTCGACCTCGCCGTGCGACAAGAGGCGCGCCGCCACGCTGGGGATGCACGGGATCACGTCGAACAACGACGGGTCGAGGTGGCGCGTGAGCGGCCACGCGTTGGTGTACCCAACACATGCGACGCGGACCACCTACGCCTCCGCCACGATGTTGTAGAGGGTGTCGCGCTCCACGGGCACGCGGCCGGCGTCCCGGATGAGGCTGACGATCTGGCTACGGCCGAGTTCCTGCGGCGTGTGCGCCCCGGCCATGTGGTAGATGCGCTCCTCCCGGACGGTGCCGTCGATGTCGTCGACCCCGAAGCCGAGGGACAACTGCGCGAGGGGAATGCCCAGCATCACCCAGTAGGCCTTGACGTGGTCGATGTTGTCCAACATCAACCTCGAGACGGCGTAGGTGCGGAGCGAGTCGGCGGCGGTGGGCTCGCGCAACTTCCTGAGCCGGTTGTTCTCGTGGTGGAACCGGAGCGGGATGAAGGTCTGGAAACCGCCGGTCTCGTCTTGCAGGCCGCGGAGGCGGATCATGTGATCCACGCGCTCCTCGAGTGATTCGATACTGCCAAACAACATCGTGCAGTTGGATCGCAGGCCCAGCCGGTGCGCTACCCGGTGGACTTCGAGCCAGCCGTCGGCATCCACCTTGTCGTCGCAGAGTTTCTTCCGGGCTCGGGGGTGGAAGATCTCCGCGCCGCCGCCGGGCAGCGACCCCAGCCCCGCGGCGATCAGCTCGCGCAGGACCCGCTCGTAGGACATGCCGTACTTCTCGGCGAAGTAGTGGATTTCCACCGCCGTGAAGGCCTTGATGTGGATGTCGGGGCGCTCGGCGCGGATGCCGCTGAGCAGCTCGAGGTAGTAGGTCCAGGGCAGGTCCGGGTTGAGGCCGTTGACGATGTGGACCTCGGTGATGAGTTCCCCCCGCAGCGCGCGGATGCGACCCACGGCCTCCTCGATGGCCATGGTGTAGGCGCCCTGGTCGCCCGTCTTGAGCCGGGCGAAGGAGCAGAAGATGCAGCTCGCTTCGCACACGTTGGTGGCGTTGACGTGCGTGTTGCGGTTGAAGAAGGTGAGGTCGCCGAACCGCCGTTCGCGCTCGCGGTTGGCCAGGGCACCGAGGGCCGCGAGGTCGCGACACTCGAAGAGGGCCACGCCGTCGGCGAGGTCCAACCGGGCGCCCGCGTCGAGTTTCTGGCGGACGCCGTCGAGGCCGCGCGGCAGGGACAGCTCAGTCGTCATGGGATTCCCCCAGTCCCGTCCACCGGCGGGACAGTTCGTTGTCGATGCCCAGGCGGTCCAGGGCGCGGGCCACCACGTGGTCCACCAGCTCGTCGATTGACTTGGGCAGGTGGTAGAACCCGGGCGAGGCCGGCAAGACCACGGCGCCGGCCTCGGCGAGCTGGGTGAGGTTGCGGAGGTGGACCAGCGACAGCGGCGACTCCCGCAGCACCAGCACCAGCGGCTTGCGTTCTTTGAGCACGACGTCGGCGGCGCGGCCCACGAGGTCGAGGCTCAGCCCGTGGGCGATGCGCGCCGCGGCGCCCGAGGAGCAGGGGACCACCACCATGCCGTCGATGCGGACGGAGCCCGAGGCAATGGGCGCAGTGAAGTCGGAACTACCGTGGATCGGGAAGCCAAAGTCACGGGGGTCGGTGCCCAGCTCGTGGTTCCACACCACGCGGCCGGTCTTGGTGAACACCAGGTCCACGTCGGCACCGGCGTCGCGCAGGCATCCCAGGATGCGCGAGGCGTAGATCGCCCCGGAGGCGCCGCTCACGCCAACGACGACGCGGCGTTTCACGCCTTCCTCGCGACGACGAGGCTGGCGATGGGGGGGAACATGTCGCGACCAGAGACGCTGGCGAACCCCTGTTCGCGACAGGTGGTCTCGAAGCCGGCGCGGTCGGTCCAGGCCCCCATGCTGTCCGCCAGGTACTGGTAGGCGGCCGCGTCGCCCGACACCAGCCGCCCCACCACCGGCAGCACCAGGCGGTTGTAGCTGCGGTCCATGAAGAGCGCGAGCCAGGTGGTCGGGCGGAAGAAGTCGAGCACGACCAGCACGCCTCCCGGGCGCAGGACCCGCGCCGCCTCGGCCACCGCGCGCTCGGGTTCGGGCACGTTGCGCAGGCCGAAACCGGCGACGGCGGCGTCGAAGCTCTGGCGCGGCAGCGGGATGGCGCGGGCGTCGGCACACACCAGCGTGGCCGTGGGCGCCTTGTGCTTCCCGGCCACGAGCATCTCCTCGCAGAAGTCGAGGGCCGTAATCGAGCGGGCGCTACCGGCCAGCAAGCCCGAGAAGTCCATGGTGCCCGCGCAGAGGTCCAGCACGTCGCCGCGCGCAGCGTCGCCCAGTTCGCGGAGCGCCCGGCGCCGCCACAGGCGAGCGATGCCGAAGCTCATCAGGTCGTTGGCGCGGTCGTAGCCCGGCGCGATGCGGGCAAACATCGCGCGCACGGCCGGGGCGCGCCCCGGGTCGCCGGCCACCGGGGCGGTCGTCCCGCTCATGCGACTCGCTCCACCAGGTAGCGGCCGAGGACGACCAGCGCCTCTCGGTCCGGGCCCGGCGGCAGCGCCCGCAGCGCGTACACCGCGTCGTCGACCCGCGCCCGTGCCTCGTCGAGCGCTGCTTCCAATGCCCCCGAAGCGCGCACGTCGGCGATCAACGCGGGCAGCTCTGCGTCGCTGGGCGGCGCGGCCTCGAGCCGATCCCGCAAGCCCGGGACTCGCGCCATCGCGTGGACCAGCGGCAGGGTGAGCTTGCGCTCCCGGAGGTCGGCGCCCGCGCGCTTGCCGGTGCCGGGGGCGTAATCGAGCACGTCGTCGGTGACCTGGAAGGCCACGCCGACGCCACGGCCGAAGCGCGAAAGCGCGGCGGCCGCCTCGGTGTCGCCCACTGACAGGGCACCGGCGGCGGCGCACCAGGCGATGAGGGCCGCCGACTTCTTGTCGACCATCTCGAGGTACTCGCCCAGCGACGTGCCCAGCGAGCCGGCGCGTTGCAATTGGAGGACCTCGCCCTCCGCCATGGCGGTGACCGCCTCGGCCAGGCCCGACACCGCGGCGTGCCCCCCCGCCGTCGAGGCCAGGAGCACCGCCCGGGCCAGGCAGAAGTCGCCCGTGAGGATGGTGGCGGCGTTGCCATACACGACGTGGGCCGCCGGCCGCCCTCGCCGCTGCGGGGCGTCGTCGACCACGTCGTCGTGCAAGAGGCTGCCGAGGTGGATGAGCTCCCCCACGCACATCAGCGAGGGGAGGTCGCCCGTGAATCCCACCGCGCCCGCCCCGAGCGCGGTGAGCATGGGCCGCAGCCGCTTGCCGCCGGCGTCGGCGAGGTAGCGGGCCACCGCTTCCACCACGTCGACTTCGCTGCCCACGAGCTCCCGGAGACGCACCTCCCCGGCCCGCAGCCGGGGCGCCAGCACCGCGAACACCGCCTCCGGCCCGTCGACCCGCACCCGGGGCTGCGCGCCGTCGAGTCCGTCCGGCTCCACCCGTCGCACGACCGAGCCGGGGGCAACGCCGCGAACGGGGACGGGATCCATCGGGCCTCCGGTGCTTGGCGGTTCGTTCATTTCACTGTTAACTGAAATCGATGAATACAGCTACCGGGAGCGGCGAGGAAGCGAGACGGCGCGCTATCCTGCTCGTGGCCGACGCGATCGGCGAGGTGATCGGCTTCTGGAACTTCAAGCCGAGCATGGGCCGGGTGTGGACGGTGCTCTACCTCAGCGCCGATCCGCTCGACGCCGAGCAGATCGAGGCGCGCACCGGGCTGTCCGCCGGCATGGTGAGCACGTCAGTCAACGAGCTGCTGGCCTGGGGGGTCATTCGCCGTCAGCCGGCGCCCGCCGAGCGCCGTCGCCTGTTCGTGGCCGAGACCGACATCTGGAAGCTGGTGGCCCGCGTGTTCCGGGAGCGCGAACTGCGGATG
>CAYHRZ010000454.1:0-4705 GCA_964359125.1 uncultured Klebsiella sp.
CCGTACTCGGTGGTCGCCGGCGATCGTCTTATCCTGGGCGGGCCGCCCGACGCTGCGGCCTTCCTCGCGCGGCCCGACCCGGCGCGTGTCCGGCACGCTGCCGAGACCTGCGTCTCGATCGGGCTGTTCCTGCTCTGCCTCACGCCGCGCCGGGCGACGGCCCCGCCTGCTACGACTCCGCGCTCGCCTGCGGCAGCAAGGTGACGGCGACCACCGAGGGCGGTTCCGAGAGCTTCGTGGGCGACGACTACACGCACTTCTACTGTTTCACCAACGTCGACGAGCACGAGTTCGACGGCGCCGAGCGGGTGTACACCCTGGACCTCGAGCCCGAGCAGTACGCCACGGTGAGCCTCACGGCCCCCTGCACGTCCACCAGCCTCGCCGCCATGGTGTGGACGCAAGCCGACTCCTGCCCCGACGGCGCCGGTGTGAGCGTGTGCGAGGCCGAGGAGGACGGCGACGGCCAGTCGGTGTACTTCGGGGGTTACTCCGGCACCAACAGCTGGATCGTCGTGGTCGACACCCCCACCGCCGAGCCCAGCAACTTCAAGCTCTCGGTGAGCTGCGACTAGCTCCACCACGGGGCGGCCGCCCCTCCGGGGCGCCGGGCTCTCGCTGCGGCCCTCCGGGCCTCCGCTCGATCCCTGCCGCGCGCGCGGCGGCGGGTCGCCACCGCCCCGCCCGGTTAGCGCGCCGCCATGCACGACTCCGGCTCCGGCCCCCGACTCGACCGCCCCTCCCCGGTGGTGCTGCGCCTGCTCCCCCACGTACACCCGCCGCCCGCCCGCGTGCTGGTCGCTGGTTTTGGAACCGGGCACGAGGTGCAGGCTCTGCACGCCCGCGGCTACGACGTGGTGACCGTCGACGCGGGGACCGTCCCGGCCGGCGTGAGCACCCTCGCGGCCGACTTCGCCACCGCCGACTTCGCGGGCCGCTTCGACCTGGTCTGCGAACACGGCGGCCTCGACGCCGCGCCGGACCGTGGGGCCTGGATCGCGGCCTGCGCCCGCGCCTTGCGGGGCGGGGGGCAGCTATTCGGCAGCTTCGCTGGGGGTAGCACGAGCGCGTTGCTCCACCAACTCGCCCCGGCCTTCGACGTGATCCGCTGCCAGCCGGGTGGTTTTTCCGACGGTCGCCTCGAGGTGGTGGCGGTGCGGCGCTAGGCCGCGGCGCTCAACCCCCCGCGAGCCGCCCCAGCCCCGCGTCGAGGGCCGCGCGCAGGCGGGCCCGGTCGTCGGCGCTCCACGCCCCGGGGTCCTTCACCAGCCGCACGAAGCTGGTGATGTCGGCGCTGTTGTCGAACACCGCCGCGGGGAGGTGGAAGCTCTGCCCGTGGGCGTCGATGCGCACGGTCCGGCCGCCGTCGGCGGCGAGCAGGGCCTCGAGGTCGTCACCCCCGTAGTCGCCGAGCATGACCTTGGTGGGCACCGCGTGGAACAGCGAGGAATCCTCACCCGGCGCGCCAGTGGGCGCGCGCTCGAGGTTCTTGCGTCGCGACTCGACCGGCGGCACCTTGATGTAGAGCACCGAGGCGCGCTCCAACACCTGCGGGCACAGGCGCGAAAACGCGTAGCGGTAGCCGTGAGGCGGGTCGTAGGGCAAGGGCGCGCCGTGCGGGCCACCCCGCGCGAACTCGATCACCGCCGTGCGCTGACCCAGCACCCGCCCCGGCACCGGCCGCTCGGGGTCCAGCAACCGCCGGGCCTCCGACATACCTTCCATCCGGCGAGTGGTGACCAACCGCTCCACGATGGCCTCCTGCACGTCGACCGGCAGGCGGCCCAGCTTCATCCGCGCGCCCGCGCGGTGCTCGGCAGCGTCGACGCGGCGGAACAGCCAGCGGGCGATCTCCGCGGGATCTCGTGGCCGCTCCAGGTGACCGAGCACGTCGTCGTTGAGCAGTTCCACCAGCGTGCCCCACTCGAAGGGATCGCGGAAGGTGTCGTCGGGGTTGGCGTAGAACAGCGGGTCCATGTGCAACAGCCGCGCGCTGATCTCGTCGACCCAGCGCATGAACTCCACGTACGGGTAGTCGTCGTACTGCACCGGGGCGCGCAGGCCGAAGGCGCGCTCTTGTTCCTGGGGGCCGAGGAAGTCGAGGAACTTCCGGACTTCGGACTTGCCCGAGGCGGGAAGGGCGACCAGTAGCAAGACGTCGATCACGGCAGACTCCGATGTGGGAGCGGCCGCGTATCCGGTACGCCGGGGGAGGAGCCCGCAGGATGTGACCCACCTCCCGCAGGCCCCGGCCGCCGGCCGCCGGCCGCGCCCAGCGGACCACTTCCCACAGGGGTGTGCAGAATCGCACTCTCGCCGGCGCAGGGGTGGCGACGGTCGACCTGGGCCGTTCCGCCAACCAAGTGTGGGATTCCCCACCCCCGCGCCCCCCTTCTCCGCCCTGCGAGGAAGCACAGTTCGCCCGCCAAGTACGTTTTTGGCCCGCGGCACGGCCATTGCAGGACGTCGGGGCGCCACGGAGGCGCCATGATTCTCGTCCCCCTCGCCCTCCTCGCCACGCCGGCCGCGCGCGCCGAGGACACCAAGCCCGTCGAAGAAAACCCTGTCAACTGGGAGGCTTCCGGCCTCTACCAGGTGTGGAACCTGCAACAGCAGAACTTCCTACTCGGGTGGAAACCGGACGGCGAGACCGTCCACCCCCTGGACGACGCCGCCTACACCGTGCAGATGTTGCGCGTGAAGGGCGCCGTCAGCAAGCAGCACTACGGGGCCACCGCCCGCCTCGACCTGGCCCAGGGCTGGTGGGGCGTCGATAACGACCCGGCCGACGGCTACACGCTCACCCCGAACGACGACGGCACCTACACGCTCACCCGCGTCTACAACGACGACGGCCTCTTCGAAGACAAGGACACCAACTACGCCGTCCACGTCGACATCGCCTACGGCTGGGCCGCGTTCGGGCCGGTCGAGTTCCGCGTCGGCCGCCAGAACTACCAGTACGGAAACAAGCTTGTCCTCGACGACGACCTAGACAGCATCGGGGCCATCTACCGGCCGGTGAAGGGCGTGGCGGTCGAGGTGTTCGGCGCCAAGGTCTCCGAGGGCGCCTACTCCTCGACCGTGCCCACCGCGGCGCTGATGAACGACCTGGAAGACAACTCCGACGCCAACCTGTTCGGGCTGCGGGGCCGCTACCAGAGCGAGGCCCTCAACGCCGAGCTCTTCGGCCTCTACTACGTGGACACCATCAGCGAGAGCTGGGCCTACTACCCCAACGGGCTCGGCTACCTCCGCGCCCGCTTCACGCCGCAAGTCACCCAACTCACCGTGCTCGGCCTCGCCGCCGACGGGAAGTTCGCCAGCAAGACCAAGTGGAAGGCCGAGGCCGACGTGCTCTTCGGCAAGGACGAGATCGACAACGCCGACCACGCGGCGGGCGCCGTCGACATCAACAACGGCGAACTGTCCGGCTACAACGCCTACGCCGACGTCACGCAGCCCATCGCGCTGGGAAAGGCGAGCATGGACGTGGGGGCGACGTTCGGCATGGGCTCGGGCGACGACGACCCCACCAGCGGCGCGGGCAACGTCAACAAGCTCTCCACCCAGGGCTTCTTCTCCTTCACCAACGTCTGGGAAGACTCGGTGATGCCCGACGTGGAGGGCATCACCCCCCAAGGCCTCGGCTCCCCGGCCTCCCGCGGCTACCGCGAGTTCGAGAACACCACCGCCGTGCAGGGCCACGTCGGCGTGGATCCCATCCCGCAGTTGCGACTGGAATCGAGTTTCACCTGGTTGAAGGCCACCCAGCCCATCCACGGCTTCGACGCCACGGGCACCCCCACCGGTGACAGCGCCGCCGACATCGGCTGGGAAGTCGATGCCAACGCGATCGTGAAGCTGCGCAAGGGCGGCATCGTGCTCGCCGAACGCTTCGGCTACTTCGCCCCCGGGAAGGGCGCGAGCCTCTTGATGACCGGCTCCAAGGACAACCTCGACCCCGCCTGGGAGCTGCGGTCGGAAGCGCAGGTCAACTTCTGAGCCCGCCGATGTTCGCCCTCCTTGCCAGCCTGGGCGCCCTCGGATGTGTCGGCGACTTCGCCGACCCGTCACGGGCCATGGGACCCGCCGTCGAGTCGGGCCCGGCCCACCCCACGACGATCCACGCCCCGACCACGCTTGGGGTCGTGGACTCCGACCGGATCGACGTCAACGGCACACCCATCGGCGTCGCCTGCGAGACCTGCCACGGCCCCAGCGCCACCGAGTCCTGGGCCGCCCGCGAGGGCGACGACTTCCACACCGGCGTGGAGGTCGAACACGGCCAGCTACCGTGTGACAGTTGCCACGACCGCGAGGACCGGAGCCTCCTGCACCTCGCCGACGGCCGGAGCCTCGCCATGGCCGATGCGATGCAACTCTGCGCGCAGTGCCACGGGCCCCAGTTTCGCGACTACCAGCGTGGCTCCCACGGTGGCATGAGCGGCTACTGGGACCTCGCTCGCGGCCCCCGGGAGCGCAATCACTGCGTGGACTGCCACGCCCCGCACGCGCCCGCCGTACCCCCCGTGAGCCCCCGCCCACCCCCCGTCGACCCCGGAGCGCACCCATGAGCCTGCGGGTCGACTTCCTCGAGGGGGCGCGCATCGCCGTGGCCTCGCTGCGGGCGCACCGCATGCGCACCGTGCTCACCACCGTCGGGGTGGGCATCGGGGTGGCGACGCTGCTGGCGATTCTGGGG
>CAYHRZ010000455.1:0-4702 GCA_964359125.1 uncultured Klebsiella sp.
GCCAGCACCAAGCTCGTGGCCAGCCGAGGCGTGCCCTACAAGGTGAAGGTCGACAGCGACCAGGTGATCGCCGAGGTGGGGATGGAGTGCGGGCGCTCGCGCGACAGCGTGGAGTTGTCCGGGTCCGTGGCGCGCTTCGAGGCCCAGCCCGGGGCCTGCAAGATCGTGCTCTACGGCAACGTGCCGATGTACGCCTCGGTCGACGTGCCCGCCGGGGGCGGCGACGTGCGCTGCATCGTCCGCGGGGGCCGCCTCTCCTGCGGGTAGGCTACTCCGCCCACCGGAAGCGGCGGATCCCCACCACGCAGAAGGCCACCGAGAACAGGCCGAGCACGCCCGCCGAGCGCAGGGCGTGCTCTAGCCCCAGTCCGCGCCAGGTGGCCCCCGCCATGCCGTCGAGCAGCCAGCGCGTGGGCACCAGCGGGCCCATGTCCTGCAAGAACGCGGGCAGCATGAAGCTCGGCACCCAGGCGCCGCTCACGAAGCACAAGAACAGGATCGCTAGCGTGCCGATGCTGTCGAGTTGTTTGTCGGAGTTGGCGAGTCCCGCCAGCAACAGCGCGAACGAGCCCACCAGCATCGCCTGCCCCAGCACCACCACCGCGAAGGCGAGGGGCCCGGAGCGGAAGGGAACCTCGAAGAAGAGTGCGCCCGCGCCGAAGATCACCACGCTCGCGAGCACCGACACCACGCCGCCGGCGATCGCCTTGCCGAGGAGCACGTCGGCCGGGCTGGCGCGGGTCATCCGCACGCGGTCGAGCGCACCCGAGGCGCGCTCGGCAAACAGCGTCTTGGCGTGCCCCGAGGCGCCGAACAGCAGGAACTGCATCAGCATCCCGGCGAAGGTGTGCCCGAAGCCGGAGAAGCCCGCGGTGGGGCCGGCCGCCACCAGCGCCACCCGCTCCACCGCCAGCGGCGGCTCGATGCCCATGCCCCCCTCCCCGCCGGCCGACGCTCGCGCCTCGTTCTCGTCGGCAAAGGCGAGGCCCTCGTCGAGGAAGGCGGCGAGCCCCGGTCGCTCGGCCGCAGCTGTCCCGAGTTGGGCGCGCAGGTCGGTGAACATCTTCTTCTGGTCCGCAGGTCGGCCCACGTCGGCGAACACGGTCTCCATCATCGCCTTGGTGAGCAGCCCGGCGACGATGTCGCCCTCGGTGCTACGCGAGGGATCCACCCACATCGTCAGCGACCCCTTCTCGGCAGCACCGCCGAACATGGCGGCAGGCGCGAGGTGCTGTCCGGCCCCGGCGGGCAGGAGCAGGGCCACGCCGAGGTCGCCGCCCTCCACCCGGCTCCTCGCGGCGGCCTCCGACAGCGGGATCACCTCCAGCGACGACTCCGCGCGGAGTCGCTCAACCAGTCGCGACACCGCCGCGCCGCCATCGTGATCGACGATCCCGACTTCGATGGGCGAGGGCCCGTCGCTCGGGTTGAAGATGAACCCCATCATCACGCCCAGGAGCAGCGGGACGAGGATCACCATCGCCGCGCCCTTCCTGTCTGCAAAGAAGGTCCACAAGTCCTTCTTCACCACCCAGAGGAGCGGGCTCACGTGCCATCTCGCAGGTCGCGACCGGTGATTGCCAGGAACACGTCTTCCAGGCCCAGGCGCTCCGCCTCGACCGAGGTGGTCGCCACCCCGGCTGCGTCCAGGGCAGCGCGCAGCGCGGCGGCGTCGGCCCCCTCGGCGAGCTCAACGCGGAAGCGCCGGGCCTGCGCGGCCGCCGTGAGCTCCGCGAGCGTGCCCGACGACACCAGCCTGCCACGGTCCACGATGGCCACGAGACTGCAGAGCGCCTCGACCTCCTCCATGTAGTGCGTGGTGTAGACGACGGTGCGCCCCTCGGCATGCAAGCGGCGCACCGTCTCGAAGATATGGTTGCGGGACTGGGGATCCACCCCGGCGGTGGGCTCGTCGAA
Organism: uncultured Klebsiella sp.; assembly: GCA_964359125.1. Classification (GTDB taxonomy): domain Bacteria; phylum Myxococcota_A; class UBA796; order UBA796; family SXON01; genus SXON01. The sequence continues at coordinate 1,918 of CAYHRZ010000455.1, forward strand.
CACCAGGATGCTCGGGTGGTGCAAGAGCGAGCAGGCGATGTTGAGACGGCGCTTCATGCCGCCCGACAGGCTGGCCACCACCTTGCGACGGTGGGCACCCAGCTGCGCCAGTTCCAGCCCCCACTCCACCCGCCCGGACAGCTCCGCCCCCCCGAGACCGTAGAGCCCGCCGAAGAGCTGGAGGTTCTGCACGACGTCCAGGGCGTCGTAGAGCGCGATGCCCTGAGGCACCACGCCGAGCAGCGCCCTCGCCCCGGCGGGGTTGGCCAGCGCGTCGATGCCGCCCACGCTGATCGACCCCGAGGTGGGGAGCTGCGTGGTGGCGATGCACCGGATGGTGCTCGACTTGCCAGCCCCGTTTGGCCCGAGCAGGCCGAAGAGCGCGCCCTCGGGAACCTCGAGGGAGAGCCCGTCGACTGCCGCCTGCGCGCCGTAGCGGACGGTGAGATCGCGGACGAGGATGGACATCTGGATCCGTGAAGGGTCCCGAATCTATCGCAGTTTTCCGGATCGGCCCGCTGGGACGCCGGAGGAGGCGCGGCGGGGCCGCCGGGGAACTCGTCCAAATTTCACCCATATAGGTTCCGGCGGTGTCGGGCTTCGGCCCACATGGGTGTCATCAACGTGTCGCGGTAGACCGCTCACGCTCGCTCCCACCCGGCTACGACGCCGAGAGGAGTCCCCATCGAGGCCGACCTGCCCGTCGACCCGGGCCTCACCATCCCCGGCGACGAACTCAGCGTCGCCACCAGCCGCTCCGGCGGCCCGGGGGGACAGCACGTCAACACCACCGAGAGCCGGGTGAGCCTCCGTTGGAACGTCGCCCGCACCCGGGCGCTCCCCGACGGCGCACGGGCTCGCTTGGTCGACGCGCTCGGCTCGCGGCTCACCGCCGAGGGCGACCTCCTGGTCCACGTGAGCACCGACCGGAGCCAGCACACCAACCGCGAACTGGCCCGCGAACGACTGGCGGCCCTGGTGCGCCAGGCCCGCGCGCCCCGGAAGGCTCGTCGCCCCACCCGCCCCAGCAAGGGCTCGCAGCAGCGGCGCCTCGCCTCGAAGAAGCAGCGCGGCGAGCGGCTGCGCGCGCGCGGCGTCGGCGGGGACGACTAGCGAGACGCCTGCCCTCACGCGGCGCGCGGCCCGGTCCGATCCGGTACACGATGCCCGAACCGCTGAAGTCGACCGTCGCGATCGTGACCACGGCGCAAGCCACCGAGTCGGTCCGCGCCCGCCTGCGCGCGGGCGGCGTGCCCACCGACCAGATCGAGGTCGCCCCGATGCGCGCGGAACGGCGGGTCAGCGTGGACCGCCCCGGCCCGCTGGCCATCGAGGCACGGTGGGTGGCGCTCGGCGCCAGCGGTGGCGGCCTCCTCGGCTTGCTCGCCGTGGTGGGCTGGGCAGGCGCCGTGATGCCGGCGCCCACGGCCCTCGGCCTGCTTGGCGGGGCAAGCCTCGGCGCGCTCGGTGGCGCGGTCGTCTCGGCACTCTGGAGCACGCCCGCGCCGGCAACGCGGCGCGTGGTCCACCCCTACTGGAAGGTGCGGGTGACGGGCGACGCTTCCCTGGTGGCCCGCGCCCGGGGACTCGCCAGCCGCACCGGGATGGCGCTCCGTCGCATGGCGACCGGGGCGTTCGAGCTACCGCCGCCGCGATGACGACGGAGGCACGCCCGGCGACAGCGGGTCGATCCCGTTGCGGAAGGGCGTCGGGAACACGCCCACCTCGTAGGTGTACGGCGCGGTCTTGCTCAGGGTGAAGCGCCGCCAGGCCTCGGCGCCCGGGTCCTTCCCGGAGAACACGAAGGCCACCACGGAGGTGGGCGGTCCATCCACCTGTCCTTCCAGCACGTGGTCGAGGTAGGGGCGCGCGCGGTCCTCCACGTTGACCGTGAGTTTCTTGCCCGCGTCCGACACGTTGCCCAGCGCCGCCGCCAGCTTCCCGACGGTGATGCCCTTGGAAAAACACTCAGCGAGGTTGTTGCTCATTGTTTGATGACCTCCATGCCATCGTCGTGGTCCCCTCCCCGGCTCTCGCTGCCCGGCGTGAGCTCGGGCCCGAGCCAGATCTGCCCGCCTTCCTCCTTCACGGCGAAGGTCGCGCGCTGGCGATCGGGCTCGGTGATGCAGGCGCCGGTGGTGAAGTCGTAGAGCCAGTCGTGGTAGGGACAACGCACGCAGTTTCCGTCGACCGTGCCCTCGCCGATTGGACCGTCCTCGTGCGCGCAGGCGTTGTCGATCGCGTAGAGCCGGTTGCCCAGCCGGAAGACCGCCACGTTCACTTTCCCGTGCGCGTAGGTGCCGGGCTTGTCGTCGCGGACGGCCGACGCGGGCGCGACCGCGCGGTAGTCGCCGTCGACCGGGGGAGCGGCCGGCGCCGCCGTCCCGGGAGGGGGTGAACCTGGCGGCGGTCGCGACACCGCCCCAACCGGCGCTGGCCGGGACGCTGGCGGGACCGGCGGCGAGGCCGCGACGGCCGGTGCCGGAGCCGCTGGCGGCGGCGCCGCGGGCTTGTTCCCGAGGATGGCCTTGGCCTTCTGCTTCAAGAGGTCCCTCAGGCCCATCGCTACTCCAGCCACTCCGGCTTCGTCGGCGCCCGCCACGCCGCGTCGAGCGCCTCGGTGGCCGCCCAGAGCATCAGGAACACGAGGGCGGCTTGGTCCGGGGGAATGAGAACCTCGTTGTCCTTCTTCTCCTCGCGCTCGAACAGCGCGTGCAGCGCTTCGTCGAGGATGTGCGGCTGGGCCCGGCCGTCGACGGCGCGCACGCGGGCGGGGAAGCCGTCG
>CAYHRZ010000456.1:0-4697 GCA_964359125.1 uncultured Klebsiella sp.
TGGGCGTGACCAACCACTTCTCGCTGTTCCTCGACCCCACGCTGGCCGCCGAGGCGGAGGGCCTCCCCACCAGCCAGTGGCCCACCCCGCCCTACACCACCGACGACCTGCCGCGAGAGTTGTGGAACCCGGCGTGGAGCAACCCGGTGTACGAACGGGGGACGCTGGTGGAGTGGTGGCTGGCGTGCGCGCACCAGTTGCAGGTGTCCCTCTCCTGGATGGAAGACGATGACTCCGGGGCGACGGGCGAGTTTGGGCAGTCGCGCACGTTCTATTGCGACCCCGCCAGCGGCCCGGATGCCAACCTCTACGGGTACGCCTATGCAGACGAGGACGGGGAGCCCCTCCCGCTCTGCTTTTCTGCCCCCAAGATCGCAAACGACGAGGACTCCGCTCTGCCCATCGCCTTCTTGGGCAACGTGGCCTGGGGTGACGTGTGCCTGGTGCTGCCCGACGGCGAGGGCACCACCGAGGCGCGCATCCACGAGGCCTTCAAGGCGCTGTTCGGCAACCACGTCAAGGCCCGGGTGAAACTTGACTACTGGTCCGGGTTCGACCGGGAGGGCAAGGACGACCCAGTCGATGCCCAGGATCCACACGAGTTGGAACTCGACTTCTGCCTCCGCGCCCGCGACGCGATACCCCTGTGGCAGCTTCGCCTGGAACTCGACGAACTGCGCAGCACGCCCGGTGGCACCTGGATGTTCCGCGAGTGGGACGTTCAGCGCATGGAGGGCCACTACTCCGACAACGTGCTGGGCGGGGCCAACCCGTATCCGGCGTGCCCGTGCGTCGACTAGACGCGGCATTCGCAGGCCTGACGGTGACCGGCATCATCGCTTGCGGCGAGGAAGACGTCGCGGTGACCGCGGGCACCGGAGACGGCGTCGCGGAGGACACGGCAGGCGGCTGCGACGAGCGCATCGACTCGCCGGCAACGCTCACCGCCTCGACACACGCGGTTCCGTCGGAGTCGGGCTGCGAGTCGAACTCCGCTCCCGTGTTGGGTTTCTTGCCACATGGTCTCGCGGTGGCGACGGCGCAAGGCAACTGCGAGCCCCAACTCAACGGCAAGGTCGCCGTAACCCGCTTGTGGACGGCTGCCGGCGGGATACTGCTGCTGGAGTCGCGCCTCGTACACCACGCCGCCAATTTGGAAGCTCGCCTTCCACGCACGCCCATCGTCAAGGACGACGATCGAGTCGTCGGGGTAACTTCGAAGCCCAACCTTTCCCGCGTCACCGGCGCGCGAGTCTACGACGCCGCCACGCTCGACCTGCGATGGGAGATCAACGACGAGAGCGAGCAGTGGGGAGACGGCTCCGCCGTCCTGGGTGGCGCCTACGTCGTGACCGGGGAGTTCGAGTACCCCGACCCCCCCGGTCGCTTGCATGTGTTCGCTGGCCACCCAGCCGGCACGCTGTCCCTCGCCGACGCGCGGGCCGTCCACCACGGCGACCAGCCCGACGACCAGCTTGGCGGCCGGCTGGAGCCCCTCGACGACCTCGACGGAGACAGCCTGCCGGAGCTTGCGTTCCGGGCCCGAGGCGCCATGTGGATGCTCAGCGGCGACGACCTGCTGGTGGACGAGGGCGTGCAGAACGCCTTCTTCGTCGCCTCCGACGACGGCCTCGCCGAGACCATCACGGCCTCGCTCGGCGACCTCGACGGCGACGGCTACGGCGAGTTCTCGATGAGCACCCGACCCGACAACGAGGGGGGTGCCGCCGCCCGGGTGTACTCGTACCCGCTGGGCCCCCTCGCCGAGGTGCACGCGTCGAGCACCAGCGACGACGTGGAGTGGATCACCCTGTCCCCCGCGGGCGACCTCGACGGCGACGGCCACGCCGAGTTCAGCTACGTCGAGAGGCTGGACTTCCCGACCGGCCCCTCCCGGGGTTGGGTGGGCCGCGCGCCCACCTGCGGCATGCACACCGTCGACGAGGTGGCAACCCGGGTGGACCTGCGCGGGCACGGCACGACGGGGACGGTGTGGGACGCGCTCGGGGGGAGCCTTGCGTGGCTGGACGGCACCGCCGGGCCCCACCGCTACGCGACGATCGAACTGCTGGCCGAGTGAACCGGAAGGCACGATGAATCGCGCCGCCACGCGGTCACGGGCGAGGGGCGACGTCCCGGGAGCGCTGATGCGCCGTCCCGCCGCCGCGCCACCTCAGTCCTCGTAGAGTTGCTCCTCGTCGCGGGTGTCGATCCCGCCGCGGTTGCGGAAGAGCACCAGCTCGGGGCGGATCTTCTCCACCCGGTTGGCGGTGAGCGCGTCGATCACCACCGCGCCCTCGGGGTCGTCGCACCAGGCGATGCACAGGCGGCCGCAACGCAGGTCGGTGGCCATCCACTCCGGCACCATCAACTTCCACGCCTGCTTGCCGTCGGGCGAGCGGTAGTAGAAACGCTGCGTGCCCCCGCGCACCGGCACGCGGTTCTGGCGCAGGATCGCCCGAGCCGACGCCGCCACGCCCTGGGTCCGGCGGTGCTCCGCCTCCCGGGCCTCGGCCTCGGCCCGCTTCCGTGCCACCTCCGCCTCGCGCTCGGCGCGCTCGCGGGCGACGCGCTCGGCCTCCTGGCGGGCGAGGGTGGCCTTGTCGACCTGCTGTCCCTGTGCGATTTTCTGTTCTTTCTTCGCCTCCCGCGCCACCTGGTCGGCGCGCTTCTTGTCGACGAGGCCGGCCTTGAGGAACTGGTCGCGGAGGTTCACGCCGCTGCTCTAAGCACGGGCGCGGAAGCGTTCCAGCACCGCGAGGTAGTCGACCTTCGGCGGCGCCAGCGGGGCGCGGTAGTTCCAGTCGCGACCGAGCAGGGCCGTCGCCCCGGGGACGAGGTGCGGCGCGAAGCCCAGGAGCGCCGCCCCGTCGGCGTGCCCACGGGCCAGCACGTCTTCCATCTCGGCGAGCGCCTCGTCGTCGCCGATGCCCGACCCGGCGAGGATACTGGGCAGGGCAAAGGCGGGGAGTTCCCCGGAGCCGGCCAGCACCAGCGCCGCGGCGTACCAGGTGCGCACGGGGATCACCCGGGGGCCCAGGGGCTCGAAGTCAGCCAGCGCCCGGCCCTTCTCCATGCGGATGAAGATGCGCTCCACCGCGTCGGCCATGCTCACGCGGCGCAGGGCCGCGAGCGTTGCCACGATGTCGTCGCTGTAGGCACCGCCCGCCTCCAGGATCCGTGACAGCTCCACGTTCCCGATGCGCCCCGCCACCGCGTCGGCGTACACGGAGTACACGACGGCGTCGATCTCGGCGTCGTCGCCGAACAGGGTCTCCTTCACGGCGGCACCCAGCCCCACGCGCCCGGTGACGAGCTCCGGCAGCTTGTAGCCAAACTGGCCGCGCACCGCGCGGAGTCGGCCCCTCCGCAGGTTGCCGAGGTTGTCCTTCAGGACCAGCGCGTCGTAGCGCACGCCGTCGATGCGGAGCTTCTCCTCCAACTTCTCGCGCATCTGCGTGGGCGAACCCGACACGATGTAGATCCGGGGGCGCCAGCCGGGACCCTCCTTGCCGAGCTCGCGCAAAAGCGCCGTGGCCCCCGGCACCGCCTTCTTGGCCCAGGCCGGCTCCACCGCCGCGCGCAGGAGCCCCCGCACCGAGTGGAAGTCGGTTTGCAGGTAGGTCTTGTCCATGTCCCAGCGGTAGATGCGCAGGCCAGGGTCCATTTCTGGGCACTATCCGGTCCGGCGCACCCCACGCAGCGGTGTCGCGACCCGAGGTGCGAGCGCCGCCGCGATGGCGCCGTCCTCGCCCGGGCGGGCGGACACCGAAAAGGGCAAGGGCGAGCGGGTGGCGACCTGGGCGGCAACGCGGGCGCCGAGGGGTCCCTGCAACATCGACCCGCCGCACTCGATGGCCGCCGCCCCCACCAGGAGCGCGCCGAACTCCTGGCACGCCGCCACCAGCGCGTCGCACAGGAAGTCGACGACGGCGCCGGCCCGGGGGTCGCGGGCCTCCAACATCGCCCGCAGGCGGTGACCCGCGTCGGGCCCCGCCACCGCCTCGCCCGTCGCGGCCGCGAGCGCCGTCGCGACGCCGAGATTGCTCAGGTACGTGCGCATGGCGCCGCTGACCGGCAGGTAGGTGTGGGGGGTGGCCCCGGGGGCGGCGTCGCCGACGAGGCGGCCCATCTCGGTGGCCACGACGCCGCCGTCGCCGTCGATCCAGCAGCCGCCGAAGCTGGTGCCGATCTGCACCCTCACCAGTCGCCGACTGCCCGTCGCGGAAAGGTGGCGCCCGAGGTTCGACAAGTCGTTGAACAGGGCCACGGGGCCATTCACCAGCCCGGTCGACACCGCCGTCGCGAAGTCGGCAAAGGCCCCCACCGAGCCCACCCGCTCCCGGAGGATGGTCGACAACTCCAGCACCTGTCCCCCCACGCCCATCGGCGCGGCCAAGCCGATGCCCAGCGAGCCTACCCGGCGCCCCGCCGCCACCTGTGTCACCAGCGCCCGGCCGCGGCGTACCAGCGAGTCGATGCCCACCTCTCCGACGGGCCACGTGGGGGCCACGACGGTGGCCACCAGCACGCCCGCCTCCAGCGCCACCGCCTTCATGCTGGTGCCGCCGATGTCGAGCCCCACAGCCAGGCCCGGTCCCGGCGGCACCAGGCGCGGCTCGTCGACGCCGGGCACGTCGAGCCCCGGCGCGGGCACGCAGGGCTCGGGCCAGAGGGCGACGGGAATGTTGTGGATG
>CAYHRZ010000457.1:0-4685 GCA_964359125.1 uncultured Klebsiella sp.
GTTCGGTGTTTCGCGTCCGCACGCGCTGGAAGGGTCGGGCCTTCCACGACGGCAGGGCGGTATAGCAACCCAAAAATGACGACGCCGACCCCGGGGGAGTCGGCGTTGTAGGTGGAGCGGGAGACCGGATTCGAACCGGCGACCACCACGTTGGCAACGTGGAGCTCTACCACTGAGCTACTCCCGCAGCGGCGCCGCCCTTCTAATCTCGCCCCCGACATCGTCAAGGGCCGCAGATTTCGGCACACCGCGCAGCACACGGCTGGTGACGACAGCGCGTGCCTCTGCTACGGTGTGCTGCCCCAAGTTCCACCCCACCGCGGAGCATCCATGCTCGCCACGACCCTTCGCCTCTCCCTCTCGAGCCTCCTCTGCCTCGTGGTCCTCACCGCGTGCGCGGGCGGCGACTCAGGGGCCGGGCCCAAAGACGACGACGACACGGACGACAGCGGCACGGACTACGTCCCGCCGACCGACAACGACGGCGACGGCGTCACCCCGGCCGACGGCGACTGCGACGACGACAACCCCGACCTGCGCCCCGGGCGCGACGAGGAGTGCAACGGCATCGACGACAACTGCAACGGCGTCGTCGACGAGGGCCTTACCGACACCGACCGCGACGGCATCGCCGATTGCGAAGACACCGAGACCTGCGACGGCGTCGACAACAACGGCGACGGTCAGGTCGACGAGGGCTTCACCGATGCCGACGGCAACGGCGTCGCCGACTGTGTCGGCACCGAGGAGTGCGACGGCGTCGACAACAACGAGGACGGCCGCGTCGACGAGGGCTTCGACGAAGACAACGACGGCTTTACCTCGTGCGGCGACGCCGACACCGAGGGCGACTGCGACGACACCGATCCCAACATCTTCCCCGACGCGGGCGAGGTGAGCGGCGACCTCGTCGACAACGACTGCGACGGCCTCATCGACGAGGGGAGCTGGGCGTCCGGGGACCTCGCGATCAACGAGATCATGAACAACCCCGGCGACGTGCTCGACCCAGACGGCGAGTGGTTCGAGGTGGTGAACCTCTCGGGCCAAACCCTGATCCTCAATGGGTTGATCATCGCCAGCGACAGCGACGGCGAGTGGCACCAGGTGGCGAGCGACGAGGTGCTCGAGCTCGAGCCGGGCGAGTACTTCGTGTTCGGCTCGAACCGAGACCTCGTGACCAACGGCGCCGTCGACGTGGGCTACGTCTACCTCAACGACCGGGGCGCGCCCGACGTGGTGCTCAGCAACGAGAGCGACGACATCCAGATCTGGGCCGGCTCCGAGCTGATCGACTCGGCGTCCTGGGACGACGGCGCCACCATGCCCGATCCCTCGGGTGCGTCGATGATGGTGGACCCCTGGAGCATGGGCGCCGACGAGAACGACGACGTCGAGAACTGGTGCGTGGCCACGCAGTGGTGGGACCGCGCGGCCGGCGACTACGGTTCCCCCACCGAGGAGAACGAGCCCTGTTCGTCTTGGGATCACGACGGCGACGGCTACTCCGGCGACGACGGCGACTGCGACGACACCGACCCCGACGTCTACCCCGGGGCCTTCGAAGAAACCGACGGCGCCGACACGGACTGCGACGGCGTCAGCGAGAGCGCGCCCACGGCGGTGCCCGACTACGACGCGGGCGCGTCCCTCACGACGTGTTCGCCGCTCACGCTGGACGGCACCGCGTCGTTCGACCCCGATGGCACCGCCCTCACCTATAGCTGGGAGCTCACCGGCGCCCCTTCGGGCTCGGCCACCACCACCGCCGACATTGAACAGACCACCGACGCCCAGCCGGTGTTCCACCCCGACGTGGCCGGCGACTACACCTTCACGCTCACCGTCAACGACGGCGGCGCCGACTCGCGGCCCTCGTCGATCACCGTCACCATCACGGACCGGGGCTACAACACCGACCCGGTGAGCAACGCGGGCGCCGACCAGTCGGTGAGCAACACCACCAGCTGTTCGCCGGTGTCGTACGGTGCCAGCTACGACTGCGATGCCTGCGTGACCGAGACCTTCAGCCTCGACGCGAGCGCCAGCTCCGACCCCGACGGCGACGAGCTCGAGTACAGCTGGTCGGTGAGCAGCGGCTCCACCTACGGCAGCCTCTCGGCGTCGACCGGCGAGACCAACACGCTCACCATCAGCAGCGCGCCGGGCACCTACGGGTCCGCCGAGCAGACCGACGTGTACGTCGAGGTCACCGCCAGCGACTGCTTCGGCGCCACCAACACCGACACGGTGATCGTCAGCTACTACTGCACGGGGTCCTAGCGCCGGGCCTCTGGTGGCGCGAATCATCGCGCCCACGGGGACCACTTCCCCTAAGGCTCCACGAGCAAGCAGCGCGCGACGCGCACCCCGGCGTCGAGGTCCCCCTCCCGGCGGTCCCCCTCGAGCCCGGCCCACACCTCGTAGGTGCCCGGCCAGAGGCGCAACGCGTAGCCCTCGGCGGCGGGGAAGTCGCGCGAGACGTTGAAGTCGCCGTCGTCCCGGACGCTCAGGCCGAAGTCATGCCGGGCCAGGGTGTTGACCAGGAACCCCTGGTAGCGGACCTCGCCGACGAGCAGCACCACGGGCATGTCGGCGTACAGGCTGGTGTTGCCGGCGACCACCAGGCTCTCCGCCGCGACGAAGGTCTCGGTGACGATCTTGGAGGCGCCCCGGTCGTCGATGCGAACCTCCACGTCGTAGATCCCGGTGGGCACGCTGAGGGAGAAAGGCTGTGAGAATGGGAACTGTTCGGAGTACGTGGAGCCGGTCTCCACGTCGGTGGCGGCCACGGTGTAGGCCTCCCTCGGGTCCGCCATGGGATTGGGCATGGGCCCGCCGGCGTAGCTGACGCGGCCCGATAGCGTGGCGAAACCCACGTCGAAGCTGAAGTGGCTCCCGTCGCCGACCTCCACCCCGCTGGCCACCCGGTGTGCGGGGCGGCCGCCGGTGGCGTCACCGGTCTCGCCGGCGAGCTTGACATCGATATCGTAGTTTCCCGAAGGTATTCTTGCGGCCCACGGGTCGCCTGCCGCGCCACAGGTCCGCGCCACGGCCCCGCCGTCGGTGGCGGTGAACAGGACGCAGTAGTCGAGGTCGTAGGCGGTGTCCGGCACGTCGGCGCCGTCGAGGGTCACCGTGCCCCCCACGGTGATGGTGGTGACCGCGAGATCCAGCGCGCTGTCGGCGAGTAGGCTCAGCGCGGGGCTCCGCACCTCCAGGTAGCTGGATCCCTCGACGGCGCTCGGCAACCACAGCAGCAACTCCATGTCGTAGATCCCGGCGGGCACCTCGAGCTTCCCGTCTTCGTCGTGGGGGAATGCACCCTCGAATCCCTGCCGCGTCGTGACCTCCGTGAGCTGTACCCGGTAGTCCTCGTCGGGACCGGGGCGAGCGTCGACGAGGTCGCTGCCGTCGAGGGTGGGGTGGCCAGTCACCAGCGGGAAGGTGGCGTCGATGTCGTAGACGGTGTCGGCGGTGACGTCGAAGTCCCCGGACCAGGTCCACTCGCGCTGGGCATCACTGCTGCCGCCGTAGATCCTCGTCCAGGCGTCGTAGTGGCCCGCCGGCACCAGGAGCGACCAGGGGTCGCTGGCGCCAAAAGCCCCCTCCACCTCGTTGCCCTCGGCATCGACCAGGCGAACCGCGTAGTCGGCGTCGTCACGGCTGTCGGGGATTGCCCCCCCCGCGAGCGTCGCCTGGCCTCCTACCGACGTCGGCACCAGGTCCGCGTCGAGCGTGGCGGCCGTCGCGAGCACCAGGTCGTCCGCGATCTTCACCGCCGCCCCCATGTGCGATTCCCGTCCGTGTACCAGGAGCTGCGCGTACACGTCGTAGGTGCCGACGGGGAGGGTGAGCGACCAGAGCTGGTCGAATACGAAGGCCTCCGATGTCTCCCCTCCCGTGCTCTGGTTGACCACCCACACCAGGTAGTCGCTCCCGGACCCGTCGCCGGAGTCGGGCAGGGCGCCGCCCTCGTAGGTGAGCGTGCCTCCCAGCGCCACGCCTACGAGGTTGATGTCGAAGGTGCAGGTGTTGTCGGCGCAGGTGGCCACCGCGTCGGGGCAGGCGGCCGGTTCCAGAGGGGCGCCGGTGTCGATGGTGCCCGTGTCGATGGTGCCCGTGTCGATGGTGCCGGTGTCGACACGGGCGGTGTCGTCGGCGGGCGCGGTGTCGTCGGGGCCGCTGTCGGGGGCGCCGGGGGTGCCGCTGTCGGCGTGGTCCCGCGACTTGGGGTGGTCGGAGGGGCTGGCTGGCCCGTCGCAGCCCGTCGCGACCCACCCGGAGGCGACCAGCGCCAGGATGGTGGGCAGGGCGCGTCTCATGCCCCGACCATACCCCAGTTTCCCGCGCACCGTGCCCCGGGAGCGTGGTGGCGCGGTTCTTCGCGATCAGGACATGTTTCCTACCCCGGGCGCGGCGAGTCGGGCTCGTTCCCGGTGGCCAGGCCTTTCTCGGCGGCCTCGTCGGGGGTCACCCAGTGGATGCACGTGACCGGGCAGGCCTCGATGGCGTCCTGGATGAGATCCATCGGCCCGTCCTGGGCGATGGGCGTCGCCTTGGCGTCGTCGGGCAAGTAGAAGACGCGGTCGGTCTGCTCCACGCACGTGCCGCAGGAGATGCACTCCCACTGGTCGATCGTGAGCAGCTTGCCGTCGGCCTTGGCTCGGGAGGACTCGTTGTCC
>CAYHRZ010000458.1:0-4676 GCA_964359125.1 uncultured Klebsiella sp.
ACTTACGGCAGCAGCTGCGGGCGCGCGGGGATCCGCGACGCCGACGAGACGGGCCGAGGCAGCCTGCTGATCCGCGGCCGGGTGGAGTTCGAAGACATCGAGGGGCGCGAGGCGATCATCGTCACCGAGCTCCCCTACCAGGTGAACAAGGCGCGGTTCCAGGAGCACATCGCCGAGCTCGTGAAGGACAAGCGGATCGAGGGCATCCACGCCATGCGCGACGAGACCAGTCGCGAGGGCACGCGAGTGGTGATCGAGCTCAAGCGCGACGCCATCCGGGAGGTGGTGGTGAACCACCTCTACAAGCACACGCAGCTCCAGACGACCTTCGGCATCATCATGCTGTCGATCGTCCAGTCGCGGCCGCGGATCCTGCCGCTGCGCGACATGTTGCAACTGTACTTGTCGCACCGTCGCGAGGTCACCGTCCGGCGCACCCGTTACGACCTCCGCAAGGCGCGCGAGCGGGCGCACATCCTCGAGGGCCTGCGCATCGCCCTGGACAACATCGACGCGGTCATCGCGCTGATCCGAGCCAGCCGCACCACCGAAGAGGCCCGCGAGGGTCTGATGTCGACCTTCGGACTCTCGGAGTTGCAGGCCGCCGCGATCCTCGACATGCGCCTCGCGAAACTCACCGGGTTGGAGCGCGATAAACTGGAAGAGGAGTACGCGGAGCTGATGAAGCAGGTCACCTACCTGCAGTCGCTGCTCGACGACGAGCAGAAGCTGTGGGGCGTGATCCGCGCGGAGCTGCTCGAGCTCCGGCACCGCCACGCCGATGCCCGCCGCACCGCCATCGAGGAGTCGGCGGCGGACCTCAACCGCCTGGACCTCGTGGCGGAGGAGGACCAGATCGTGGCGTTGTCCCACCTCGGCTACATCAAGCGCACCTCGATCGACGAGTACCGCACCCAGAAGCGTGGTGGCCACGGAAAAACCGGCATGTCGGCGCGCGACGGCGACTTCGTGGTCAACGTGTTCGTCGGCAACACCCACGGCGAGCTCTTGATCTTCACCAACACCGGCCGGATGTACCTGCTGCCGGTGATCGACGTGCCCCAGGCGGCGCCGGCGGCCCGTGGCAAGCCACTGGTGAACCTCGTGAACTTCGCCGAGGGCGAGCGCGTGCAGAGCGTGGTCCCGATCAAGGGCTTCGACGACGGCGGGGACCTGGTGTTCGCCAGCCGCGGGGGCCTCGTCAAGCGCACGGAGCTCGCGGCCTACGGCAACGTGCGCAGCTCCGGCATCAACGCGGTCGACATCGTCGATGGCGACGAGTTGCTCACCGTGGCCCACGCCGGTCGCGACGCGCAGGTGCTCATCGCCACCGCCCACGGCATGTCGATCCGCTTCGAGGGCGAGGACGTGCGGCCCATGGGACGGGTGTCGCGCGGGGTGCGCGGTGTGGACCTCGGCGAGGGCGACGCGGTGGTCGACTTCGCGGTGGTCCCTGCGGAATCCGAGGGCGTGATGGTGCTGACCGTCACCGAGCGCGGCTACGGCAAGCGCACGGACCTCGGGGAGTACCGGCTCCAGGGCCGCGGCGGCAAGGGCGTGATCGACATCCAGACCGAGGAGCGCAACGGGAACGTCGTCGGGAACCTCATCGTCCGGGAAGACGAGCAGGTGTTCTTGATCACCGACAGCGGCCGCGCGATCCGGATGAAGGTGAGCGACGTGCGCGCCGTGGGCCGCAACACCAAGGGCGTTCGCCTGATGCGGCTGGCGGACGACGAGAAGATCGTGGGTCTCACCCGGGTGGAAGACGACGACGACGCGGGCGAGGAGGCCGAGGCGGCCGTGCCGGAGGCCGACGAGGGCGAGAAGTAGGGGTCGCCGGGCCGATCCGATCGGGGCGACCGGGGGTATATGTCGGGAACCCGATGCTGCTGTTTGCCCTCGCCTGCACCCCCGATGGCGCCGACCGCGCCGACACCGCCGATGCGCAGCCCATGGTCACCATCCTCTGCCCCGCCGAAGAGGACGTGGTGACGGCGGGTAGTGTGGCCTTCTCCGCCGTCGTCGACAACTTCAACCTCGTGGATCCGAAGCACAGCGCCGAGGGCGAGGTGGCCAGCGGCTTCATCCGGGTGAGCGTCGACGGCGCCGAGGTGGACCGGCTTGCCCTCACCCAGTTCCACGTGGAACTCGAGGCCGGCGCCCGGGTGGTGCAGTTGCAGCTCTTCTACGACGACGGCGACGCGGTGGAGCCCGGCGCGGTCGACAGCGTCACCTTGGACGTGCAGTGACGTTGTTCTTGCTCGCGTGCACCGCGGGCGACCCCGTCGACACCGGTGGGGCCCCCGCCCTGCGCATCGTGGCCCCGCGAGAAGGCGACACGACCTGCGGCACGCCGCTGCACGTGGAGGTCGAGGTGCAGCACTTCGAGCTCGTCCCGCCGGGCGACAGCGGCGACGTGGCCGAGCCCGGCACCGGTCACGTCGACATCACGCTCAACGGCCAGGAGGCGGCGATGAGCTGGGAGGCCAGCACCGACATCGGGGGGGTCAGCGACGGCGCGTGGCAACTCAAGGCGGAGCTGTCGAACGCCGACCACTCGCCGGTCGACCCCTACGTGGGCCAGTTCATCTACATCACTGTCGACAGCGGGGCGTGCTGATGCTCCTCATCCTTCTCGCTTGCGACGCGGTTCCCGCCGATTCCGCCGACACTGCCGCCGACGACCTGGATCGCGTGATCACCGACTACCTCGTCACCACCTGGGCCGACCCCGAGCCGCTGGTGGCCGGGCAACCGAGCGAGTTCTACGAGCAAGTGACCGACCAGGACGGCGTGCCCATCGAGGACCTGCAGAGCAACCACGAGCGGCTCGTCCACAACGTGTTCATCTCGGCCGACTGGACGTACTTCGCGCACGTCCACCACGAGGACTACGACGACGTCACGGTCGAGGACCTCAAGTCCGGCACGCTGCACTTCCCGGTGAACTTCCCCCTGGGCGGCGAGTACCTGCTGTCGATCAACTACGCGCACGCCAACCAGTGGCTCGCCGACGAGCAGCACGTCGAGGTGGGCGGCGCGCCGTCCATGCTCCCGTCGCCCGACACCACCCCCTCGTCCCAGAGCACCGACGGCGACGTGACCGGCACCCTGTCCTGGGCGTCGGCCCCGGCCGCGGGCTTCGCCGCCACCTGGACCGTCACCCTGGTCGACGACAGCGGCGCCGACGTCACCGACATCGTGCAGTACCTCGGCTCCGACGCGCACGCGGCGATGGTGAACGCGACGCTGGACTGGTCGGCCCACACCCACGCCTACGTCCCGGGCATGGACAGCATGTCGCCCTCGATGGACATGCCGCACCTCTACTCGGGGCCCTTCGTCGACTTCCAGTACGTTTTCCCCGTGGGCGGCGCCTACAAGGTGTGGGTGCAGTTCGCCCGGGAGAGCCAGCCGGGCAAGGTGTACGCCCTGCCCTTTGTGTTCACGGTAGCGGGTTAGTTGCCCGGCGCTCCCCCGAGGCCGCCCGTGGAAAAACCCAACGCCGCCACCATCGCCTGGTACGACCGCTCCATCCCCGCCGACCCCCGCGCGGTGAAGGGGCAAATGTTCGGCCACCCCTGCGCCTTCGTCAATGGCAACATGTTCTTCGGCACCTTCGCGCAGACGCTGATCGCCCGGGTGGGCGAGTCGCGCGTTGCCGTGGTTGGAGGCGGGAAGTTGCCGGTGTTCGAGCCGATGAAGGCGAAGCCCTGGAAGGAGTACGTGCAGGTGGCCGCCGGGGTCATCTCCGACGCCGAGGTGCTCGCGCTCGCGACGGAGGCCCTGGAACACACCGCCGGGCTGCCGCCGAAGGCCGAGGGGAAGAAGGCGGCGCCGAAGAAGAAGAAATGATCCTCCTCGCGCTGCAACTCGCCCGGGCGGACTGCGGCGACGGCACCGTCGAGTCAGGCGAGAGTTGCGACGACGCCAACGCCGTGGCGGGCGACGGGTGTAGCGACGCCTGCGCCGTCGAGGCCGGCTGGACGTGCACCGAGTCGGCGGTCGTCGCCGACTTCACGGAAGACATGGCCGACGACCTCGACACCGACAACGTGGCGGCGGTGTGGACGGAAGCGGGAGGCACCGTCACGCAGACGGAGAGCGCCGTCCCCAGCGTGTACCTGCTCGACCTCGACGCCGAGTTCGCCACGGTGCGCTTCGAACTCGCGGTGACGACGGAAGACAGCAACGACTTCGTCGGCTGGGTGGTGGGTTTCGAGCCGGGGGAGGGGAGCAGTTCCAGCGCCGACTGGCTGTTGTTCGACTGGAAGCAGGACGACGAGGATGAAACGCCGTGTACCATCGCCACGGGCCTCGCGGTGTCGCTGGTGTCGGACGTGTTCACCAGCACCGACGAGGCCTGCCGCACCGGGTCGGTGGCCGAGATGGCGCGGGCCACGACGCTGGGCGCCACCGCCTGGGCCGACAACACCACCTACACCGTCGAGATGGTGTACTCGTCGTCGCAACTGGAGGTGTGGGTCGACGGCACGCTGGAGTTCAGCGAGTCCGGCAGCTTCCCCACCGGGAACGTTGGTTTCTACCAGTACTCCCAGCAAGATGTGAGCTTCACGTTGCTGGACCCGACGCTCTGGTCCACCAGCACCCCCGACGAGGTGGATCCCGGCGACGACACGGGCGACACCGGGGACGACACGGTAGACACGGGC
>CAYHRZ010000459.1:0-4671 GCA_964359125.1 uncultured Klebsiella sp.
GCGAACGTCGCGACGACATTCCGCTGCTGGTGCGCCACTTCCTGGGCCGCTTCAACGAGCGCCTGGGCAAGAACGTGCGCGACGTGAGCCCGGAAGTCGCAGCGGCGCTCTCGGCCTGGCACTGGCCAGGCAACATCCGGGAGTTGGAAAACACCATCGAGCGCGGCGTGCTCCTCGGCGAGGGCGCGCTGCTCGGGCCCGAGGCCCTGCCGACCGGGGCACCGGCCGCGCCGTCCACCCCGGCCGTCGCGGGCCTGCCGCCGGTGGAGCCCGGCGGCATCGGGCTGAAGGAGTACGTGCGCGTCCACACGGCCAAGCTCGAGCGAGACCTGATCCTCAAGAGCCTGGAGGCCGAGGGTGGCAACGTCACCCGTACCGCCCGGCGTCTCGACATCTCGCGCAAGGCGCTGCAGCTCAAGATGAAGGAGTACGGGCTCAGAGACGACGATGGCGAGTGAGCCCGTGCACGTCGTGCCTTTGCAGATCTACTACGAGGACACCGACCTCAGCGGCTCGGTCTACCACGCCAACTACCTACGTTACTTCGAGCGCGCGCGGGAGCACCTGCTGGGCCCGGAGGAGCTGGTCCGGCTCTGGGGCGTCGAGGGCATCGGCTTCGTGGTGTACCGCTGCGAGCTTGCTTTCCGCGAGCCGGCGGGCCTCGGCGACCGCCTCGAAGTCCGCACCCAGGTGAAGCTGGAGTCCGACTACCGCGCCGTGTTCGCGCAGTCGGTGTGGCGACCGGGCGGCAAACAAGCGATGGTCGAGGGCACCGTGCAGCTGGTGTGCGTGAACCGCGAGAACAAGTTGGTCCCCCTGCCGCCCACCGTCCGCGCGCGAATCTCCGACCCCGAGGCCTGATGTTCCCCACCTGCGCCACCCCCGCGATGTTGGCCATGCACGCGCTCAACGGCCTGCCGCCGGTGGAGCCGCTGCCGGTGTACGCCGAGCCCGCCACCTGCATCGAGCCGTCGCAACTGGCGCGGCAGGAGCAGGTGTCCGGCACCTTCGACCAGACGCGGCAGACCGACCACTTCCTCCTGGCCTGGGACTCGAGCAACGCGGTGCTCGACGCGGCGATGGTCGAGGTCGTGGCCGACGCGCTGGAGACGAGTTGGACCTCGATGGTCGACGAGCACGGCTGGCGCGCCCCCGACCAGACCGAGAGTTGCCTGGTGACCGTGCTGATGGGCGACCTGACCGGGTCGTCGTCGGGCACCGGCGGGTGGACCAACGTCAACGCCGAGGGCGGCGTGCCCTACATGGTGCTCAACACCGACTGGTTCTCCGACGGCAGCGACTGGGTCGAGTCGCTGGTGGCCCACGAGTTCAACCACGCCTCGCAGTTCGCCTACAACGTGTTCTGGGACGAGAGCGACTGGTGGTACTGGGAGTCCACGGCAGAGTGGGCCTTCGAGCTACCCTACCCGGATGCCAACACCTGGACCTACAGCCTCTGGTCCTACCTCGACGCGCCCTACCTCGCGCTCGACTCCGACACCGGCTTCGTGAACTACGGGCATTTTACCTTCAACGTGTACTTGGCCGAGCAGGTCGACCCGGCCGCCCCGCGCCTGGTGTGGGAGGCGGCCTCCTCGGACACCCCGGTCGACACCGCCACCACCGACGCGCTGGGGGTGCCCTTCGACGACCTGGTCACCGGCTGGACGGCCCACGTGGCGGCCTTCGACGTGGAGGAGTGGGCGCTCTGGGAACAGGTGTTGGTCGACTTCGACACCGACCCCTACAACAAGCACGTCCGCAGCTACCCGGCGGTGGGCGAGGTCGACGGCAAGCAGGCGCCGCAGCGGCGCGGGCAGAACTTCCTGCACTTCGCCGGTCACGCGCCGGCAGGGGTGTTCTTCCAGTTCCAGGGCGAGGCGGAGGCCAACGGCAACGACACCCGCTGGGCGGTCACCCTGTCCACCCGGGCCACCGACGGCACGGTCACGCACGAGGTCTACGACACCGTCGAAGGCTCCGTCGACGTCAGCATCCCCGCGCTCGGGGGCCTGGTCTCCGACGCCTACGTGGGCGTGGTGCCCCTGGGTGAGGTGGGCAAGGGCGGCGTGGCGTGGTCGTGGAGGGCCGACGAGAGCGACAAGGTCCCCGTCGACGAGGCGACCGCCTGTGGTTGCGACGGCGGCGCGGCCCCGGCCGGGGCCCTCGCCGTGGCGGCCTCGGCGTTGTTCGCCCGGCGGCGCGGGCGCGCTACCCCCCGCTAGCGAAGGGGCCGCCCGCCTCCGGCAAGAAGCGCTCGCCATCGAAGGCGAAGCGCTCCACCCCCTCGATCGCGTCGGCCCCGAGCGTGTAGACGCAGAAGTGCGCCGTGCGCCCGCGCCCCGGCAAGTGCGCGTAGCCGCCCGCGCCCGGGTCGATCTCCACGATGCCGCCGCCCTCGCGGGGGATCTCGGTGCGGTAGCCGTGGTGCTCGTGCCCGTGGACGACCAACTTCACGCGCGCGTGGCGCGCCAGGACCGCCTCCACCTCCCGGGCGTCGGCCAGGGCGCGGGTGGCGGGACCGTAGGGCTCCGCCCGCCGGCCCCGGAGGGGGTAGTGCAGGGCGACCAGCGCGGGACGGTCGCCGGCGCCGAGCACCCGGTCCAGGTCGCCGCGGGCCGCCTCGCCTGCCTCCCCCCGGCTCAGCCAGTCGGGCCGGACGTCGCGGAGGCGGACGATGTCCCACGCCCCGTGTCGCGACAGTGCCACGATGCCGTCGTCGCCGAAGTGCCGCTGGTAACGGCCCAAGCTCTCGTCGGTGTACACGTCGTGGTTGCCCGGAAGGCAGAGAAATGGTCGCGACCGGAGCGGTGCGAACAACGCCGCGGCCGCTAGGAACTCAGCCTCGGTGGCGGTGGCGGTGAGGTCGCCGGTGCAGAGGATCACGTCGACGTCGAGGGCGGCCACCGCCTGCACGAGCGCGGCCTGCGCGGCCCGGGAGAAGTGGGCGGAGCGGCCGAGCAGGTAGAGGTTCACCGCGCCGGCGAGGCGCTTGTTGCCCAGCTCGGCGAGGGAGGGGCGTCGTTCGACGTGGATGTCGGTGACGTGGGCAACGCGCATGGCGCGATCTACCCCGGCGACCCTGCCCCGCGTGATACGCCGGCGCCTCGATGGACGACGCCCGGCGCACCCTGGAAGCCGCCGCGGAAGCGCGGGCGCCGGTCGACGTTTTGCCCCGGTCGGGGGCGGCGACCCGGGGCCAGGTCGTGCGGGTGGAGAAGGGGGGCGTCGTGATCTCGCTGGCAGGCGCGCCGCCCCCGGTGGGCTCCGACGTGCGGTGCTGGCTCACCGTCGACGGTGTGCCCTACACCTTCGAGGCCAGCGTGCTGCGCGCGGGCGTGGCCGTGCCGGACCGCGGGCAGGGCGGCGTGATGGTGGGCTTCGTCGACAACTGGACGCGCGGGAGCGCCCAGGCCGGCAAGCTGGCCCTTTTCGCCTTGCCTTCCGGCGGGGGCGCCGTGTCGCTGGTCGACGGCGAGGTCCGGGTGGTCGACATTCACCCCGAGGAGTGGCTGGTCAGCGCCCCGGCGGCTTTCCCGCTGGTGTTCGTGGAAGGCGGGAAGTTGCGGCTCCGACTGGTGCCGGTGGACCGGCCGCCGGTGGAGGTGGGGGCCACGGTCCGCGACCTGTCGCGAGCCGCCGACCACATCCTCTACCGCCTCGGGATCGACGAGGTGGAGGCACCCGAACGGTACCGCGAGGCGGTGGGCGCCACCCGGGCCGCGCTGGGACTCTGAACCGCGCAGCGGCTTGTCAAAACCCCGGAGATTCGACGGGGGCAGCTCGGCGATCCACCCACGGCCGCCGCCCAGCCGGGGCAGACTGAACACGCCCCGTGCTCATCCTGTTCGCCGCCGCCCGCGCCTTCGCCGCGGGTCTCGCCATCAACCTGCCGGCGGGCGAGTTGCCCGGGGACTGGGCCGAGTGCCTGGCCATCGCGGGGCTGGTGGCGTCGAGCAGCACCAGCGGCCCGCGGGTGGAAGTCGTCGACGAGGGCGAGCGCTGGCGCCTCCGGGCCCAGGACGGGCGGGGGTCGACGCGAGAGGTCGTGGTCACGCGGCCCCGCACGGCCGCCGCCCGCGAAGACGTGGCCTTCCTCGCCGCGAGCCTGGTGCGACCGATGGCGCAGCACGCCGGTGCGGCCGCCGCATTGCCGGCCGCCCCGGCCCCCGTCACCAAGTCGTCGGCGCCCCCGGCCCCCGCGGCGCGCCCGCCACCGGACCCCCCACCGCCGGCGGCCCCGTCGGCGACCGTCTCTCCGGTGCCCACCGCGGCGGCACCTGTCCCCGCGCTCGCCGCGGCGGTTGCCCTCCCGTCCCCGGTGGCGGCGACGTCCCCGGCGGCGGCGCTCCCCCCAACTGCACCCGTCACCTCCCCGCCGGTGCCCGTGACGTCCCCGGTGGCCCCAGCGCCGGTCGCCGTCGTACCCCCCACGGTCACCCCCTCGGCGGTGGTGGCGGCGCCGAGTGACCCACTCACGCCGGTCGCCTCCGCCGTCGATGTCGTCGAGATCGCCCCCCCTCCGGCCACCCCCGAGCCGGCCCCGGCCGCGTGGTGGTTCGGCCTCGGGGCAGCAGGATCGGCCTCCGTCCGGCTCGACAGCGTGCTCGGACCCGCCCTCGGCGGCCGCTTCGAGCGGCAGGCGCGCGTACGTCTCGATGCCGACGAGAA